>JBIISS010000190.1:0-2970 GCA_044340895.1 Microbacteriaceae bacterium | reverse complement strand
CGCTTGTCGGAGTTGCGGTACGACGAAGCCGAAGCCCACGCCGTCGAAACGAGCTGCGAGACCGTGAGGCCACTGGCCTCGATCTTCTGCTTGAGCTCGGCAACCTCAGCGTCGGAGACGAGCTTGGCAGGCTTGGCAGGAACCGGGTCTTGCCAAATCAGCTGCTCAGCGGGCACTTCGGAGCCGACATAACGTGCAATCGGACCCATGTCGCGGTGCGTGAGCTTGAACCAGGCGCGAGCGAACGCATCCGCCATCTGTTCTGGGTGGTCGAGCCAGCGACGCGTGATTTCACCGTAGATCGGGTCTTCGCGCATCGCGAGGTCGCTCGTGAACATGATCGGGGCATGCTTCTTACCCGGGAGGTGCGCGTCGGGAACGGTGTCGGCGGCAGCCCCACCCTTCGGAATCCACTGCGTAGCACCGGCGGGACTCTTCGTCTTTTCCCACTCGTGGCCATAGAGCGTTTCGAGGTAGCTGTTGTCCCACTTGGTCGGCGTGGCCGTCCACGCGCCTTCGAGGCCGCTCGAAATGGTGTTGTCGGCGTTACCCGACCCCATCGTGTTGTGCCAGCCGAGACCCATCTGCTCGAGTGGTGCGCCCTCTGGCTCGGGGCCGACGTACTTGCCCGGGTCACCGGCGCCGTGCGCCTTGCCGAACGTGTGGCCACCGACGACGAGTGCGGCGGTCTCTTCATCGTTCATAGCCATGCGGCCGAACGTCTCGCGAATGTCGCGTGCTGAACCGAGAACATCGGGGTTGCCAGCAGGGCCCTCTGGGTTGACGTAGATGAGACCCATCTGAACTGCGGCAAGTGGATTCTCGAGGTCGCGTTCACCTTCGTAACGAGCTTCATCGGCGAGCCACTCGGACTCCTTGCCCCAGTAAGTGTCGTCTGGTTCCCAGACGTCGGCGCGACCGCCGCCGAAACCGAAGGTCTTGAATCCCATGTCTTCGAGGGCAACGTTGCCCACGAGAATCATGAGGTCAGCCCACGAGAGGGACTGTCCGTACTTCTGCTTGATCGGCCAGAGCAAACGACGGGCCTTGTCGAGGTTCACGTTGTCGGGCCAGCTGTTGAGCGGCGCGAAACGCTGCAGACCCATTCCTGCTCCACCGCGACCGTCGGCGGTGCGGTACGTTCCGGCACTGTGCCATGCGAGACGAATGAAGAACGGACCGTAGTGTCCGTAGTCGGCAGGCCACCAGTCCTGAGAGTCCGTCATGAGGTGAACGAGGTCAGCCTTGACTGCGGCGAGGTCGAGCGCGGCGAACGCCTTGGCATACTCGAACTTCTCACCTAAGGGGTTCGACAGCGACGAGTTGCGTCGCAAAACAGTCAGGTCAATCTGATTGGGCCACCAGTCTTTGTTCTGGGTGCCGGTGTTGGAATTGGCGCCCGGGTAAGGGCACTTTTCGGTGCTGTCCACGATTCCTCCAGATGAATCTCACGCGGAATGAGCGCACAGACACGCACACTCCGACGAACAAGTAGCTCTTTTTTGAGTCTACGCCCGTGACACAATTGCCTCGTGCACGAAGTTGACCGCAGCGCAGGCGTATGGCTCAATCCCCCCGCATCCGTCTTGGATGATGGTGAAACCCTGCAGGTGACCGCCGAGCCGCACAGCGACTTTTGGCGCACAACGTCGTACAACTTCATTCACGACAACGGGCACGCTCTTCTCAACGATTTCGCTGATGGAACGGCGGTTGAAGTGAGCTGGATGCTCGACTACGACCAGCAATTCGACCAGGCGGGAATCATGGTCTGGCACGACGACCACAACTGGATCAAGGCCGGTGTCGAGTTTGCCGACGGCGCTCCGCAGCTCGGGGCCGTGGTTACCCGCGAGGTGTCTGACTGGTCGGTTGCGCCGGTTGCCGACTGGGCGGGCCGCGAGGTTCACCTGCGCGTGAGTCGACAGGGGGATGCCCTTACCGTGCGCGCCCGATGTGACGGGCCGTGGCAACTCGTGCGCCTCGTGCCCCTCGATGCGAACCGGTCGTGGCGCGCCGGACTCTTTCTCGCGAGCCCGTCGCGAGGTGGCTTGGTCGTGACGTTTACGCGTCGGCTCGTCGGTGCGGCCGACGACACGTTGCACTAGCGGTCCCAGCGGTCCCAGATACGAAGCGATGCTTCGTTCTGAATCTGGGGCCCAATGCCGGCGCGAAGCTGCGCTTCGCAAACGCCGTGGGCCCATCGAACTGTTCGAATCAAGCCAGCGGGAGGGCAGAAAATACAAAAACCGCCATCAAGGCGGTTTGTGTATTTTGTGACCCCAGCGGGATTCGAACCCGCGTTACCGCCGTGAGAGGGCGGCGTACTAGGCCGCTATACGATGGGGCCGTTTCGCGACTAAATGAGTATGCCACACCGCAATATTTCCCGCCTAATCGGGCCCTAGCCACAAGACACAACAGCCGTGAGGCTTAGAAATACACGCGCACGGCAGCTGGAACCGACTCGATGTCGACCGGCAACGGGCACACTCGCTCGCCGTCGGCATACGCCACGATGTCGGGCGAATCGAGGTGCACCTGCTTGGCCCGGCGAATCGTTACCTCGGGTTCATCCACGTGCTCGCCCCGGAACACCTTCGGGAACAACTGCAAGAACCGTCGACGAGAAACCGGCGCGAGCCAGGCCACGTCGAGCAAGCCGTCGTGCAGAGACGCATCGGGGCAGATGCGCATGCCGCCGCCGAGCGACTCGCCGTTTGCCACGGCGACGAGGTTCGCATCCACCTCGAATTTTTCGCCGTCGAGCGTCAGTTTGTAGTGGCGCGGCCGAAGCTTGACTAGTTCTAGCAAGAGGGCGATCGTGTAGCGACTCTTGCCACGCGGGCGACGCATGCGATTCGCCCGCTCGTTCACAATCGCGTCGAACCCGCCCGACAACACGGCGGCGTACCAAGTGACTCCCCCATCATGCGTAATGCGGGCGAGGTCGATGGCAGTTGGTTCTTT
>JBIISS010000189.1:0-2973 GCA_044340895.1 Microbacteriaceae bacterium | reverse complement strand
TGATGACGAGTTGCAACACGTGCGGGTCTTCGGTTCGCGTCAGTTCAATGCTGGCTGACGTGGCCCACGACAGCAGCGTTTCGACATCGTGCACACTCACGCCACCCGGGCTAGTCTTCGGAGGCGTCTGGTTTTGGGCTGTCGCCCAGGTCGGCATGCTTGTGGCGACTGCTCGAACGAAGACGCCCTTGCCCTTCTTGTTGAAGTGGTTCAACTGGCGAAGCTTTCCGTCGGGGGTTCGACCCATCGCACGAACAAAGAAAGCATTTGCACGAACGGGTAGTGGCGTGAGGGCTGCGTACCCTTCAGACCTCAGGTCGAGAATCAACTCGGGCCGGCGTTCCAAGATTGAAGCAGATTGGTCCTGCCAGATTTTCTTGAGGGGCAGCATTCCCGGAATGCGCGAGTCATAGCTCAACCGATAGGCCGGAATCTCATCGGTTGCCTGAACGAGCCCGAAGAGAGCCGATTGGATGAGCACGTGGGTGTCGAGAAAGTATCTCGCCGCGTCGTCGAGAGAGTCGACGTCGATCGCGTCGTAGAGCACTCCCGTGAAGCGCTCGAGTGCCGGCATGGTCGCCGAGTCGAAAAGGCTCGCGTTGACGGCGACTTCGTCAACTTGTTTCGGGCCGAGCTTGAGTGCCTTCGCAGTTGCGACCGGATCAGCTGACAGATCGCGAAGCGCACCCGCGAGCATCCGCCGCGTCTCGTCGAGTTCTGCAAAGCTGAGGTTCCACGAATTGATAAGCGGAAGACCGCCGCCGCCGGGACGCTTGGTCTCTGACGGCGGAAGAAGTATCAGCATTGACCTAGCAACGGTCGTTGAGGTCGTTAGCTGATGAGTTCGGCGAGTGCCGCAACAATGGCCACATTGTTGTTCTCAACGGACAAAAATCCGTTGTCGGCACTGACGTTGATCTTGGGTCCATCCAGCGGAGTGATGCGTACTTCGATTTCACCCTCTGCCAGAATCGCGAGCATCGGCTCGTGACCGGGGAGAATACCGATTTCACCCTCCGTAGTTTTGGCGATAACCATGGAGGCCGGCCCTGACCAGACCTCTTTGTCCGCCGCAACCACGCTCACGTTGAGCGCGGACGTGGCAGCCATGATTAGTTGTTCTCCTTCTGGATCTGAGCCCACTTAGCCTCAACATCCGAGATGGCACCCACGTTGAAGAAGGCCTGTTCCGCGACGTGGTCGAACTCGCCCTTGCAGATTGCATCGAATGACTCGATGGTCTCTTTCAGCGGCACGGTCGAACCCTCGACACCGGTGAACTTCTTAGCCATGTACGTGTTCTGCGAGAGGAACTGCTGAATACGACGTGCACGCGAAACGGTGACCTTGTCCTCTTCAGAGAGCTCGTCGACACCGAGGATGGCAATGATCTCCTGGAGTTCCTTGTTCTTCTGGAGGATGGCCTTGACCGTGGTAGCGACGCGGTAGTGGTCTTCACCCAAGTAGCGAGGGTCCAGGATGCGGCTGGTCGAGGTCAGCGGGTCAACGGCTGGGTAGAGACCCTTCGATGCGATTTCACGAGAGAGCTCGGTCGTTGCATCGAGGTGGGCGAAGGTCGTTGCCGGAGCCGGGTCGGTGTAGTCGTCAGCAGGAACATAAATTGCCTGAAGCGACGTAATCGAGTGACCGCGCGTCGAGGTGATGCGCTCCTGCAGGATACCCATCTCATCAGCGAGGTTCGGCTGGTAACCCACGGCGGAAGGCATGCGACCAAGAAGCGTCGATACCTCAGAACCAGCCTGAGTAAAGCGGAAGATGTTGTCGATGAAGAGCAGAACGTCCTGCTTCTGAACATCGCGGAAGTACTCGGCCATCGTCAGGGCCGAGAGAGCAACGCGCAGACGCGTTCCCGGTGGCTCGTCCATCTGTCCGAAGACAAGCGCGGTCTTGTCGAAGACCCCAGCTTCTTCCATTTCGTGGATAAGGTCGTTACCTTCACGGGTGCGCTCACCAACACCGGCGAACACCGAGACACCACCGTGGTCCTGAGCAACGCGCTGAATCATTTCCTGAATCAAAACCGTCTTGCCCACACCAGCACCACCGAACAGACCGATCTTTCCACCCTGAACGTACGGGGTCAGAAGGTCGATGACCTTGATGCCGGTTTCGAAGAGCTGCGTCTTTGACTCGAGCTGGTCGAACTTGGGCGGCGTGCGGTGGATTGGCCAGCGCTCCTTGAACTCGATCTTCTCGCCGGGCTTTGCGTTGAGCACGTCACCCGTGACGTTGAAAACCTTGCCCTTGGTGGCGTCACCAACGGGAACCGAGATCGGAGCGCCGGTGTCGCGCACCTCTTGGCCACGAACGAGACCGTCCGTCGGCTTCAGGGCGATGGCGCGCACCAGGTCGTCACCGAGGTGCTGTGCAACCTCGAGTACGAGCTTGGTCTTCTCTCCACCGAGCTCCACCGTGGTCTCGAGAGCGTTGTAGATGCCAGGGATGGCATCGTGCGGGAACTCGATGTCGACGACGGGGCCAGTCACGCGGGCGATTCGGCCCGTGGCGGTCTTTGTAGCCGTAGCAGTCATGATCTTCTCTCTCTTGCCTTACGTGTTCGTGTCTTAGCCGGCGAGTGCGTCGGCGCCGCCGACGATCTCCGCAATTTGTTGGGTAATTTCGGACTGACGCGCGTTGTTCGCGAGTCGGGTGTATTCACGAATGAGCTTGTCGGCGTTGTCGCTTGCCGATTTCATCGAGCGCTGGCGGCTCGCGTGCTCGGACGCAGCCGACTGGAGCATGGCGTTCCAGATGCGACTCTCGATGTAGACCGGGAGAAGCGCATCGAGCACAGCTTCTGCCTCTGGCTCAAACTCGTAGAGCGGCATGGCATCCGAGGCGGCGGGTGCCTCCACGCCTTCGACGACCTCGAGAGGAAGCAGACGCACGACCTCGGGAACCTGGCTCACCATGTTGACGAAGCGGTTGAAGACGATGTGAATTTCGTCGACC
>JBIISS010000020.1:0-10256 GCA_044340895.1 Microbacteriaceae bacterium | reverse complement strand
AACGCGGCCATCCCCGCCGCCATTCAGGTCGACAAGTTCCGCCCCCTGGGGTCGTCGCTGCTGCCGGTTGCGGCGAGCGAGACCGAGACGATTGAGGAGTTGCGTGCGATGGCGTCGCGCAACACCGTGCGTCGCACACTGATTGGTCAGGGTTACTACGGCACGATCACGCCCGCGGTGATCAAGCGCAACGTGCTCGAAAACCCGAGTTGGTACACGGCCTACACGCCGTACCAGCCCGAAATTTCGCAGGGCCGTCTCGAAGCGATCTTGAACTTTCAGACGATGGTCTGCGACCTCACCGGTCTCGACATCGCCAACGGTTCGATGCTCGACGAGGGTACGGCTGCGGTTGAAGCCATGTTGCTTGCTCGCCGCTCCACCAAGGTCGAGTCGAACGTGTTCGTGGTCGACGCCGACGCGTTCCCGCAAACCAAGTCGCTCATTCTCGGTCGCGCCGAACCGCTTGACATCGAGATTGTCGAAGTTGACTTCGCTGCGGGCGAGGATGTTCCCGCCTGCTTCGGCGCGCTGATTCAGTACCCCGGCGCTTCGGGCCGTCTTGCAGACCCGAGCGGTGTGATCGAAAAGGTTCACGCGCACGGCGCACTCGCGATCGTCGCCGCTGACTTACTTGCCCTCACTCTCTTCGCGTCTCCGGCCACTCTCGGTGCAGACGTCGCCGTCGGCACGAGCCAGCGCTTCGGCGTTCCGCTCGGCTTCGGTGGTCCGCACGCGGGTTACATGGCGGTCAAGAGTGGTCTCGAGCGCAGCATGCCCGGTCGACTCGTGGGCGTCTCGGTTGACGCTGCGGGTGAGCCGGCGTACCGACTCACGTTGCAGGTGCGTGAGCAGCACATCCGTCGCGAAAAGGCGACCTCAAACATTTGTACCGCACAGGTTTTGCTTGCCGTCATGGCAGGAATGTATGCCGTCTATCACGGACCCGAAGGCCTGCGCCAGATCGCACAGGACGTTCACGACAAGACAACTGATCTCGCGAGCCGTCTCACGGCCGCGGGCGTCATGGTTTTGCATGACGCGTTCTTCGACACGCTCCTCGTGCACGTTGCCGGTGGTGCCAAGAAGATTCACGACGCCGCCAAGAAGGCCGGCTTCTTGCTTCGTGAGGTCGACGCCGATCACGTTGGTGTGTCCATTGACGAGACCGTATCTTCAGCCGAGATCGCCACGATTGCCGGATTCTTTGGCGCGGGTTCGGGTGAGGTTGCCGTGACTGCGGCGAACATCCCTGGCGCACTGCGTCGTGGAGTCGACTACATGACGCACCCGGTGTTCAACTCGCACCGCTCCGAAACGAGCATGATGCGTTACCTCAAGCGACTGGCCGACTTCGACTACGCGCTCGACCGGGGAATGATTCCGCTCGGCTCGTGCACGATGAAGCTCAATTCAGCGACCGAGATGGAAGCCGTGACCTGGCGCGAGTTCGGGGGCATTCACCCCTTCGCTCCGGCCAGCGATGTCGAGGGCTACCTCGAGCTCATTCGTCAGCTCGAAACGTGGGTCGTCGATGTGACCGGTTACGACACGGTCTCGTTGCAGCCCAACGCGGGAAGCCAGGGCGAACTCGCCGGGCTCCTCGCTATTCGCGGCTACCACCTCTCGCGCGGTGACGAGCAGCGCAAGGTCTGCCTCATTCCGTCAAGCGCACACGGCACGAACGCGGCCAGTGCGGTTCTCGCCGGCATGCAGGTCGTCGTCGTCGCCTGTGACGAAAACGGCAACGTCGACATCAACGACCTTCGGGAGAAGATTGCCGAGGCCGGCGACCGCCTCTCCGCCTTGATGATCACCTACCCGTCGACGCACGGCGTCTACGAGGTTGCCGTGGGCGACATCGCATCGGCCGTTCACGAAGCCGGCGGACAGGTGTACGTCGACGGAGCGAACCTCAACGCCATGACCGGATTCGCCCGCTTTGGCGACTTCGGCGGCGATGTCTCGCACCTCAACCTGCACAAGACCTTCTGCATCCCTCACGGTGGAGGCGGCCCGGGCGTTGGCCCGGTCGCAGCAAAGAAGCACCTTGCGCCGTTCTTGCCCGGTCACTTCGCGATGCAGGATGCGAACCACGCGCTCGTCGAAGGCACGACCGTCTCGACCGTTCACCACGACGGCGCGCAGGTCTCGTCGGCGCCGTACGGATCCCCGAGCATCCTGCCCATCTCGTGGGCCTACATTCGCATGATGGGTGATGACGGCATTCGCGAGGCAACGGCATCAGCCGTGCTCGCCGCGAACTACGTTGCGTCGCGCCTGGAGGGTCACTTCCCCGTGCTCTACACGGGCGACAACGGTCTTGTTGCGCACGAGTGCATCCTCGACATTCGCCCGCTCACCGCAGAAACCGGTGTGACGGTGGATGATGTCGCAAAGCGTCTCGTTGACTACGGCTTCCACGCGCCCACGATGAGCTTCCCCGTTGCGGGCACGCTCATGGTTGAGCCAACGGAGTCGGAAGACCTGGTTGAGCTCGAACGCTTCGTCGAGGCCATGATTTCGATTCGCGCCGAGGCTGACGCGGTCAAGGCGGGAACGTGGCCGGCGGATGACAACCCGCTCGCAAACGCACCCCACACGGCCGCATCGATTGCAGGCGAATGGAACCACCCGTATTCGCGTGAGACGGCTGTGTATCCGTTCGCACCAAAGCTAGACGCCGTTACCCGGTCGCAGCGCGTGCGCTCGAAGTACTGGCCACCCGTGCGCCGCATCGATAACGCATTCGGCGACCGTAACCTCGTGTGCGCGTGCCCGCCGCCGGAGGCCTTCGAGAGCTAGTGACTACTGCGTCGGAAAAACAGCCGTCGCAAACAGCTTCTTGATGTCGTCGCTCAGACCGTACGCGGTGACGACGCTCTGCGGCTCCTCCGAGCCGAATGCAACTCCCGCGACCGCGCTCTGCATCACGAGCCCGTCCTCGACGATCACTTCGATGACGAACCCGTCCCCGACGATTTGGAAGCGCCCTGCCACCTCGCTGAATTCGGCCGCAATCACGGCCGGCTCCTGCAGGATTGCAGCGAGGGCGCGAATCGAAATGGCATCTTCAGACGTAAACAGAGGCAGCGAGTAATCGTTGAGGTTCGCCGTTGCCGAGCGCTGGCCCGCGGGTGCACTGGGGTCGTAAATCATCACGGTGCGATACTCGCCGGCAATCACCGTTTCGGTGCCGCCCTCGGTGTTGAACTTCACGACGGATGCGTCGACGGCGGTCGTGAGACGTGCGAGTGCATCTTCTCCCGACGACGTGCCGAGCGGAGCGCAGCCGGTGAGCACGAGCAGTGACACAAAAACAGCCGCGACGGCAGAAGTAAGGCGAATTCGCATTCTTCGAGCCTAAGGCGAATTGCTCAGAACTAGGTGCCGGGCAAGAACCCGGGGGCGAGCGCTGCCACAACGGCATAACCCGTGAATGAGACGATGTCGAGAATCCAGTGTGCAATCACGAGTGGCATAATTCGACCCCAGCGGAGGTATGCCCAGCCGAACACCACACCCATCAACGCGTTGCCGATGAACGGGCCGAAGCCTTGGTAGAGGTGGTAGCTACCGCGCACGAGCGCGCTCACCGCGATGATCAACCAGGGTCGAGCGCCAAGGTTGCGAAGTTTCGCGAACAAGAAGGCGACCACGATGATTTCTTCTTGCAGCGCAGCCTTCAGAGCGGCGAGCACGAGCACGGGTGTTGTCCACCAGTAAGTGTTCAGCGCGGTCGGCACGATGGTCACCGTAATGCCCGCGGCGTGGCCGATTAGGTACAGTCCGATGCCCGGAATCCCGATCACCGCAGCGAGCGCAACGCCTCCGCCGAGGTTGCGCCAGGGCTTGCGAAAGTCGAGCCCGATGTCGCGGAACGGGTTTCGACCCGGCTGCCACAGAAAGTAGAGCGCGAGAGCAACCGGAAAAAGCGCAAACCCGATACCCAGCAACTGGTAGATGAGGTCAAAAATGGGGTCGATGGCGAGTGGCTTGTTGATGGTTGCCGTTTGGTCCTTGAGCGCCTCGGTGGCGGCAAGTCTGCGCAACAGCGACACGACGGAGTAGACCGCGGATGCCCCGAGCGAAACACCAAACACAATCGCGAGTTGATACCACTCGCGCCGACGATCCTGCGTTGGCGTCCACGTGACACGTGCTGTGCTCACTGTCGAGATCCTCACTTTTTGGGCTAAACGCAGCGACCAAGTAAGTCTTGGACCATCATCGCTAGGATTACACTAGGAGACGGCTTGATGCAATCCCCGGCGCCAGCGTCAAATTTGGTGTCTAGCGGTTTTGAAGCGTCAACCCCACATCAGCATCCATCGTCGGATGTGACTTACACATTCGAAAAAAGAGGTATCTGTCATGGCGAAAGCCTTCCGCTCCGACCTGCGCAACGTCGCAATCGTCGCTCACGTCGACCACGGCAAGACGACGCTCGTCGATGCCATGCTCAAGCAGACCAATTCGTTCGACGCACACTTCAGTGCCGACGACCGCATGATGGACTCGAACGATCTCGAGCGCGAAAAGGGGATTACGATTCTCGCGAAGAACACCGCGGTCGAGTACTCGGGCGTGCACGCAAAGAACGGCCCCATCACGATTAACGTGATTGACACCCCGGGCCACGCCGACTTCGGTGGCGAGGTGGAGCGCGGTATCTCGATGGTCGACGGCGTCGTACTTCTCGTCGACGCGAGTGAGGGCCCTCTTCCGCAGACGCGCTTCGTGCTGCGAAAGGCACTTGAGGCGAGCCTCCCCGTAATTCTTCTCGTCAACAAGACTGACCGTCCGGATGCCCGCATCGACGAGGTCGTGGGTGAGAGCCAAGACCTGCTTCTCGGTCTTGCCAGCGATCTGCACGAAGACTTCCCTGATCTTGACCTGGATGCCGTGCTCAACGTTCCCGTTGTGTACGCGTCAGGCCGCGCTGGTGCTGCCAGCCACAACAAGCCCGAAAACGGCACGTTGCCCGACAACGACGACCTCGAGCCATTGTTCGAGGCCATTCTCGAGCACATCCCGGCCCCGCACTACGACGATGAGCACCCGCTTCAGGCGCACGTCACGAACCTCGACGCCTCACCGTTCCTCGGTCGCCTCGCGTTGCTGCGCGTGTTCAACGGCAACCTGAAGAAGGGTCAGACCGTTGCGTGGGTCAAGCACGACGGCACGGTTTCGAGCGTTCGCATCACTGAACTACTCAAGACGAAAGCTCTCGAGCGTTTCCCCGCGGAGTCGGCTGGCCCCGGCGACATCGTTGCCATCGCCGGCATCGAAGAGATCACCATCGGCGAAACGATTGCTGACCCTGATGATGTTCGTCCGTTGCCGGCCATCACGGTTGATGAGCCCGCTATCTCGATGACCGTCGGTACCAACACCTCGCCGCTGGTCGGCAAGGTCAAGGGTCACAAGCTCACGGCACGTATGGTCAAGGATCGCCTCGACCGCGAGCTCATCGGTAACGTGTCGCTTCGTGTCGTTGACATCGGTCGCCCCGACGTGTGGGAAGTTCAAGGACGTGGCGAGCTCGCACTCGCGATTCTCGTCGAGAACATGCGCCGCGAAGGCTTCGAGCTCACCGTGGGCAAGCCACAGGTTGTGACCAAGAAGGTCAACGGCAAGACGCACGAGCCGTTCGAGCACATGACCATCGACGCGCCCGAAGAACACCTCGGCGCCATCACTCAGCTCATGGCTGCGCGCAAGGGCCGCATGGAAGGCATGGTCAACCACGGAACCGGTTGGGTCCGCATGGAATTCATCGTTCCCTCGCGCGGCCTTATCGGTTTCCGCACCGAGTTCCTCACCATCACACGCGGTACCGGTATCGCGAACGCCATCTCGCACGGTTACGACGAGTGGGCCGGCCAGATCATCACCCGCTCCAACGGTTCCATCGTTGCTGACCGAACGGGTGTCGTTACTCCGTTCGCCATCATCGGTTTGCAGGAGCGCATGAGCTTCTTCGTAAACCCGACCGAAGAGGTCTACGAGGGCATGGTTATCGGCGAGAACTCGCGCAACGATGACATGGATGTCAACATCACCAAGGAAAAGAAGCTGACCAACATGCGTCAGTCGACCTCCGACACGTTCGAGTCGATGACCCCGTCACGTCAGCTGTCGCTCGAGGAGTGCCTCGAGTTCGCTCGCGAAGACGAGTGTGTTGAGGTCACGCCAGAGAAGGTGCGTATTCGCAAGGTCGTTCTCGACATGACCGAGCGCGCCCGCGCGACAAGTCGCCTGAAGAAGCAAGACCAGGCCTAGGCATCCAGCGGAGGCCTCAAGCAAGACCAGGCGTAGGCTTCACACCTGCGTACGCCCGGGGGCCGTGAACCCGCCCGCTACCTGGCTTCTGTCGTGACGATGTCGATCGGCGACGTGACGACGCGTGGTGACTTGCGGCGCGAGATTCGCAGGAACAGCGTCATCGCGATGGCAACGTAGAGCGCCCAGATAACAACTTCGAGCCACGACATTTCGGGGCGGAAGCCGATGGTTCCGCGCAGTAGGGCGCCGTACCAGCTGTCAGGCGGGATTATCCCAGAAACGTTGAAGGCTTTCGATTCGTCACCGGGGAGATACCCGGCTTCCTGGAGTTCATGAACGCCGTATGCGAGCACTCCGCCGGCGAGAATGATGAGGAGCGAGCCCGACCAGGTGAAGAAGGCTGAGAGATTCAAGCGCACCATGCCTCGGTAGATGGCAAATCCCAAGCCAGCCGCGATAGCAAGCCCGATGAACGCGCCGAGCAGAGGTAATGCGGATTGTCCGGAGGCCTGAGCCGCCGCCCAAATGAAGAGGACTGTCTCGACACCTTCTCGGCCGACCGAAACGAAGGCGATGACCAAGAGGCCAATTGTGCCGCCCTTAAGGGTGCGGTCAATTCCAGACTCGAGGTTGCCGCGGAGGCTACGAGCGGTCTTCGCCATCCAGAACACCATCCACGTGACGAGCACGCAGGCCGCGATCGACAGGATGCCCGCAATCAGTTCGAACACCTGGTCCGGCAGCCCACTGATCTGGGCCAGAATCACACCGGCGATGGCGGAGACAACTACGGCGAGACCGACGCCGGTCCAGATGGGTGCGATGGCGTCGCGACGATTGATGCGAACAACGTACGCAATCAAAATGCCGACGACGAGAGACGCTTCGAGGCCTTCGCGAAGGGCAATGAAGAGGTTTGCGAGCATGGTGAGCGGCGGACTTTCGTGTGCGGTGGCCTAGGTAAGGTTAACCTTACTAACTCTGCCTCGCGACGGCGAATCCTCTCACCTCACCGCTAGTCTTGCCACGTGAATCAAGCGAATTCGAATCGCCACCGCTTCCTCTCAGTGGCATGGAGCATCGGAGCAGTCGGCTTCAGCGCCGTCATCGGAACGGTCACGACCGTCGTGCATCAATCGTCGGCGAGCGTGGCTGGAATCGAGCTTCCCTGGGGTCTGGCCCTCGCAATTGCGGTCGTGGTCGCGTGGTTCGTCGGGCTCACGCTTCTGAACATCAACCGCTGGGCTCTCATCGCCTGCGGTGTGGGGTGCCTCAGCATGATGTTCGTGCTCAGTCAGCGCGGGCCGGGTGGGTCGGTGCTCGTGCCGGATTCGTGGCAGGGCAACGTGTGGATCATGCTCACGCCCCTACTCGTCATCGTGTTGATGTTCTGGCCCCGTATTCCGCGGAAGGTAAACTAAGCCTCGTGACTTACGTAATTGCCCTCCCGTGTGTGGACGTCAAAGACCGCGCGTGTATCGACGAGTGCCCGGTTGACTGCATCTATGAGGGTGACCGCATGTTGTACATCCATCCGGATGAATGCGTTGACTGCGGAGCGTGCGAGCCGGTGTGTCCGGTTGAGGCGATCTATTACGAAGACGATTTGCCCGAGAAGTGGGCCGACTACTACAAGGCCAACGTCGAGTTCTTCACCGAGCTCGGTTCGCCAGGCGGTGCCGCCAAGGTCGGCGTGATTGCCGGCGACCACCCGGTTGTTTCGGTTCTGCCACCCCAAGCCGACTAGTTTCGCGTGGCGCCCGCACTGCCGTCGTTTCTCGACCTTCCCGACTATCCATGGAACGCCATGGAACCGTATCGGGCCGTTGCCTCAGCGCACGCCGACGGAATCGTTGACTTGTCAATCGGGTCGCCCGTTGACCCGACACCGCAGATTGTGCGCGAGGCGTTAGTTCAGGCGACGGATGCGCACGCGTATCCGCTCACAACCGGCACAAGTGAACTCAGCTCAAGCATCGTGTCGTGGTTCGCGCGTCGGCGCGGGGTCACCGGGCTCACCACGGCTCAGGTTCTGCCCACTATTGGCTCGAAGGAATTCGTGGCATGGCTCCCGATCATGTTGGGGCTAAAGCCCGGCGATGTCGTGGTGCATCCGACGGCGGCGTATCCGACTTACGAAATCGGCGCAGTGATGGCCGGCGCAACGGCGCTCGCCGAAGACGATCCCGCGAAGTGGCCCGCCGCGACAAAGCTCGTGTGGCTCAACTCGCCGGGCAACCCCGATGGGTCGGTGCTCACTGCCGAGCATCTGCGTGCGTGTGTCGTGCGCGCACGCGAACTCGGAGCCGTGCTCGTGAGCGACGAGTGCTATGCCGAACTCGGGTGGGACGCCCCGTGGGGGAGCGAGCGCATCCCGAGCCTGCTCGCCGACGAGGTGCGTGGGGAGTCGTTCGACAATCTGGTGTGCGCCTATTCACTGAGCAAGCAATCCAACATGGCGGGCTACCGTGCGTCGTTCATCGCGGGCAGCGCGGATCTCATCGCAGCGCTCACCAACATTCGACGACAGGCGGGCATGATGGTGCCCGAGCCAGTGCAACGCGCGATGACGGCCGCACTCGGTGACGACAATCACGTTGCCGCTCAGCGCGAGATTTATCGTGCGCGCCGCAACGTGTTGAAGCCCGCACTCGAATCGGCCGGTTTTCGAATCGACCACAGCGAGGCCGGTTTGTACTTGTGGGCGACGGAGGGTCGAGACGCGTGGGAATCAATCGACCGACTTGCGCGCCTCGGCATCCTGGGCGGTCCGGGGCACTTCTATGGCACGCACTATCCCAATCACGTTCGCCTCTCTCTCACCGCTACCGATGAGCGGATGCATTCGGCAGTCGACCGCCTTCGTCAGGTGTGAACCCACACCGGGGCATCCCCAATAACCTCTAGGCTTTACATCATGTCTGACCCTGCACTCCCGGCCACTGGTCGCACCGTTTCGGTCACCGTCGACGGCGTTACGAGCGAGTTTCCTGTTCTCGATGGCACCGACGGTCGCGCGGCCGTTGACATGGGAAAGTTCACGGCTCAGACCGGTCTGCACGCGCTCGACTACGGTTTCGTCAACACGGCGTCGACTCGCTCGGCAATCACCTACATTGATGGCGACGCCGGAATCCTGCGCTACCGCGGATACCCGATCGAACAGGTTGCCACGAGTCTTTCCTTTTTGGAGACTGCGTGGCTTTTGATTTATGGCGAGCTTCCCTCGGCCTCAGAGCTCGAAGAATTCGAGCAGAACATCCAGCACCACACGCTTCTTCACGAAGACCTCAAGAACTTCTTCTCCGGATTTCCGCGCAACGCTCACCCGATGCCCGTTCTGTCGGCTGGCGTCTCGGCACTGTCGACCTACTACGAAGACTCGCTCGACCCGAAGAACCCGAAGCACATTGAAATCTCCACCTTCCGCTTGTTGGCCAAGTTGCCGGTTATGGCTGCCTACGCGCACAAGAAGAGCATCGGTCAGGCGTTCCTCTACCCCGACAACTCGCTCTCCTACGTCGAGAACTTTGTGCGGTTGACGTTCGGCAACCGCGCCGAGAGCTTCGAGATGAACCCGGTCATGGTGCGTGCGCTCGAGCGACTGCTGATTCTTCACGAAGATCACGAGCAGAACGCATCCACGTCGACGGTTCGTATTGTTGGGTCGACCGACGCGAACATGTTCGCCTCGATTTCGGCAGGCATCAACGCACTGTTCGGCCCGCTGCACGGTGGCGCCAACGAAGCCGTGCTCACGATGCTCGGTGAGATTCAGCGTTCGGGCGAGTCCGTTCAGCGGTACGTCGAGCGTGTGAAGAACAAAGAAGACGGTGTTCGGCTGATGGGCTTCGGACACCGCGTCTACAAGAATTACGACCCGCGTGCGCGTCTGGTCAAAGAAACGGCCGACGAGGTGCTTACCGCGCTTGGCGTGAGTGACCCCCTTCTCGACGTGGCCAAGCAAC
>JBIISS010000188.1:0-2999 GCA_044340895.1 Microbacteriaceae bacterium | reverse complement strand
TTGTGGGGTAACGACGGCGACCGGATTCATGGTGAGGCCCTGACGGAGGACCATGACGTTGTCCGTCTGGACCACGGCGAAGGCTCCGAATCTCTTGCGTTGCGCATCCGGAGAGAGCGCTGGGACATCGTTGTCGTGGACGCACACGCAGATACCTTGTCGATGGATGTCGTGGATGCCTGTGACTCGCGAGGTGTGTTGCTCGTCGCTGTTGTTAGCGATCGGCAAGGCAGCGCGAATGCCTCTGTGTGTGGCGTTGACGAGTTAGTCAGTGTCTGGCAGAGCTGGTCGGATGCTGTGCACGTTGCGCGCGCCGGAGCAAAGAACTCCGAACCGAACTCGATTTTGCAACAGAACGAATTGCGCCAGCGACCGCTTCGCATCCTGCCCGATCGGCATTCACCGGAAACGAGTGAACCGCAAGGCAGCGTAGCTCACATCACTGAATCCGGTTCACGCGAAGCTCGGGTGGTCACAGTGTGGGGTCCAACCGGTGCCCCGGGTCGCACAACTGTTGCCGTAAACCTCGCGGTGGCGGCGCTCTCACGCGGGGATCGCGTCATCCTCATCGACGCGGATACCTACGGTGGCGCTGTCGCGATCCGTTGCGGCGTATTTGATGAAGCGCCCGGTATCGCCCGCGCCTGCCGTTTGGCCGGTTCGGGAAATCTGACGGCTGAGGAACTGACGTCGCTCGCGCACGAGGTCTCTGTGGAGGGCAATTCACTGCATGTCGTCACCGGGATTCTCAGCCCTGCGCGATGGCCTGAGATATCTCGCGAGAGGCTGGAAAAGGTTCTTGACTGTGCCCGCGCGTGCTACGACACGGTCATTGTTGACGTTGGCTTCTCACTAGAAACGGATGAAGAAGTGTCGAGTGACATGCTCGCACCACGACGTAACGCTGCAACCTTGGCCGCATTGCGGGCGTCAACTGACATTGTCGCCGTCTCGGCCGCTGACTCTGTAGGTCTCGCTCGATTTATCCGCTTGTGGTCCGATGTGTGTGATGCGAATCCGGATGCCCGAATCTCCGTTGCCGTCAATCGTGTTGTCGCGCTCAAAAATGGTTTCTCGGCAACGGAAAACATTGCATCGAGCTTCTCTCGCTTCGCGGGAATTAGAGACGTGGTTCTCATCCCGGAAGCGACGGAGCTTGTCGCCCGAGCAGACGCGCGTGGTGTTCCAGCGTTTACCATCGATACTCATTCACGATTTGCGGCGGGCATCAAGGAACTTGCACATCGTGCCGTGGGCATTGAGCGTGAGGGCGACCGTATCGGATTGCGCGAGAAGATGCGGGGCCTACGCCTCCTAGGCTAGAGACATGTCAGTTCTCGGCAACCTCCTCGAAGAACGGGGTGCATCTCCGTTCGACGTCGAGTGGTTCACAATGCTCCTGCGGGACTGGCAGCTGCTGGCCGACCTCTCGGTGGCCGACGTCGTGTTGTGGGTTCCCGACGACGAGGGACAATTCGTCGCGGCGACGCACGCCCGACCATCCGGCGCCGCCACGCTTTTTTATCGAGACTTCGTGGGACAAAAGATTCGACCGGAGTGGCGAGCCCAGGTGCAGCAGGCATTCGACATCCAAGAGATGGTGGACTCGAGCGCACCTGCCTGGTTTGAAGAGACACCCACGCGCGTGCAGACGATTCCGGTCGTTCGACCACCTCGCCCACAGACGGAAGAAACCGATAAGCGCTCGATCGCCGTGATTTCGGTGCACACAAACCTGTCGGAGAGCCGCCTGCCGTCTCGTCAAGAACAAGTTTTTCACTCCTGCGCCGATGACCTCTTCGCCATGATTGCGAGCGGAACCTTCCCCGACCTCGAGGCGGCACCCGAGCCCAAGCGTGGCGCGCCGCGGGCATCCGACGGACTCATTCGACTCGATGTGGAAGGAGACGTGTCGTTCGCGAGCCCGAACGCGGCCTCGGCATTCAACCGAGTCGGCTTCAAAGAAGAACTCGAGGGCGAGTCTTTGAGCGAGGTGACCACCCAGGTGCTCAGTGGCAAGATCAACATTGATGAGTCGCTGCCACTCGTGGTGTCCGGTCGCGCACCATGGCGCGCAGAGATTGAAGCGGGGCGTGTGACGATTGCTCTGCGTGCGATTCCGCTACGCCGGGGTTCCGAGCGCATCGGTGCGATTGTGCTGTGCCGCGACGTGAGCGAGCTGCGCAACCAAGAGCGCGAGCTGATGACCAAAGACGCGACGATTCGCGAAATTCACCACCGGGTGAAGAACAACCTGCAGACGGTTGCCTCGCTGTTGCGCATTCAGGCCCGACGCTCACAATCTGACGAGGCGAAGGATGCACTAACCCAAGCCATGCGCCGTGTCGCGAGCATCGCGGTGGTGCACGACACCCTGTCTGAGGGGCTCAATCAAAACGTCGACTTCGACGACGTTTTTCAGCGCGTGCTCGGGTTGGTCGCGGAGGTCGCCGCCATGCACGGCACGACGGCGCACTCAAGTTTCTCGGGGTCCTTCGGATCGCTGCCGAGCACGTATGCGACTCCGCTTTCGCTCGCGCTGACCGAGCTCGTCACGAATGCCGTCGAACACGGTCTGGCTGGGCGCGAAGGAACGGTTGAGATCACGGCTCATCGCGACGACGACGTGTTGCGCGTCACAATCACCGACAACGGAAAGGGCCTGACCGACGGAAAGGTCTCGGAAGGTCTCGGCACCCAGATCGTGCGCACGTTAATTGAGGGTGAGCTGAGCGGCTCGCTCGAGTGGGAGTCACCGGCCGAAGGCGGCACGCGTGTGCGTGTGAGCATCCCGTTGCGTTTCATGAAAGAGACCGGGATTACCGCAGTAACGGCAACCCCGGTCTAAACGCTTTTGGTGATCTAGCCGGCGCGACGTGCGCGAGCTGCGCGACGCTTGAGCGCGCGACGCTCGTCTTCGCTCAAGCCGCCCCAGACACCGGAGTCCTGGTTTGTCTCGAGTGCGTACTGCAGGCACTGCTCGGAAACTGAGCAACGGC
>JBIISS010000187.1:0-3009 GCA_044340895.1 Microbacteriaceae bacterium | reverse complement strand
GCAGGGAAACGAAACTTTTTGGCACCCGTTGTTTTGGCGCTCTCTTCCCTGCTCGGGGTCGCCCTGGCGGGCATTTTCATGCCGGCGTGGATGACTGGAAGATTTGAGCTCGGCTTGTTTGCCTCGTATATGATCTCAGGTTTCCTCGCGGCTGGTGTGAGGCTGGCGTTTCGGGAGTCTCGGAAAGTGTCACAGGTCATTGCACAAGCCAACACAGATCTTGACTGGATGCTGGCGCGAACGAACGAAGTACAGCTCTTCAATGACAGAGTCATCACGACCACACTGCACGGAAAGGCCCAGGCGGCGCTAGCTGCAGCGGCGCTTCGCCTTCAGCAAGCAGTTCGCGATGGTTCGAACGTCGAACACGCCGCCAAACTTGCGCGGGAAGAAGCAGCGCGGGTGTTGGTCGTCGTGACAAACATTGAGCAGGTCATCGAGCCCCTCACCGAGGCTCTCAAAGAACTGGCACAGCTGTGGCACGGAGTGTGCGAGATTGCATGGGACGAAAATGACGAGGTGTTCACTCAAATCGACGATGACCCAGTCTGCGCTCGGCTCTGCGCAGAACTCATCGTTGAGCTCTGCACGAATGCAATTAAACACGGCAATGCGAAACGCCTCCTTTTGTCAGTGACTCGCGTCAATGAACGCGCGATGTCAGTGGCCGTCTCAAATGACGGTGAAGGGCTGACGAACGAGCGTTCGGGGTTCGGCTCGCGCCTGCTCGAGCAATCTTGCCTTAGTTGGAAGGCGTTTGACGCAGATGGAGTGACGCAGGTGACGGTGACAGTGCCGTTCAGCGTTGTTCAGAGTGATTGAAATGCAGGATTCGTGCCACTCGGATTCGAGTTGAGATGCCACCCACGGGCGACGGATTCACATCGCATGCACAAAAATAATAAAGACTCCAGACAAGATGAAGCCTCTTTCTTAGGGCAGTCCCGGAGGGATTTGACGCCCCACTCGCGACACCCCCTCGCACAGACACGCTGTGCTCGGCGCGAGCGTGGGCCCAGCGGGTTCACCAACGCCTACCAGAGCACAAATTGAGAAAGCCTCCCCTGTGGGGAGGCTTTCTCAATTGGCGGTCCCGGTGGGATTTGAACCCACGGTGCGCTTTCACGCACACAACTTTTCGAGAGTTGCACCTTCGGCCGCTCGGACACGGAACCGTCGGACAGTTTACCTTCGCCACACAGGCTCGTGCCAATCGGATACGCCCAGCGGGCGCACCCCAGCCGTTCACCGTCTGCGCACAACCGTAAACTGACCGCATGGCCAAATCAGCGAGCCCTGGGTACACCTGCAGCGAGTGCGGGTGGACGACCGTCAAGTGGGTTGGACGCTGTGGCGAATGTCAAGCGTGGGGCACGGTCCTCGAATCCGGAGTGAAGTCGGGCATTGAAGCGCGCGTGGTCAAGGTAACGATCGGCGAAGAAAACGCGGCCCGGCCGATCACCGAGATTCCGGCATCGGGCGTGCTCTCTCACGTGCCCACGCAAATTGGCGAGTTTGACCGTGTTCTCGGCGGTGGCATTGTTCCTGGAGCGACGATTTTGCTCTCGGGTGAACCCGGTGTGGGAAAGTCGACCCTCCTGCTCGAGGTTGCCGCACGCCGGGCCAAGTCCGGCGCCAAGGTGCTCTACGTCAGCGGTGAAGAATCTGTGAACCAGGTTCGCCTGCGTGCCGCGCGCACGGGTGCACTCGACGACAATCTTTTTCTCATCAGCGAGACCGACCTCAGTACGGTCATCGGACAAGTCGACGTCACCAACCCCGACTTGCTCATCGTCGACTCGGTGCAGACCATTTCAAGTTCCTCCGTTGACGGTCTCGCCGGCGGTGTCGGGCAGGTTCGCGAAGTGGCTAGCGCGCTCGTGCGCCTGGCGAAAGAGCGCGACTTGCCACTCGTGCTGGTTGGACACGTCACCAAAGACGGCTCGATTGCAGGCCCCCGCACCTTGGAGCACCTCGTTGACGTCGTGTGCCAATTCGAGGGGGATACGCAAACCTCGCTGCGGTTCATCCGGTCGCTCAAAAACCGGTTCGGCCCCACAGATGAAGTGGGTTGCTTCGAGATGAGTGGCGACGGCATCGTCGAAGTGACCGACCCGAGTGGACTGTTTCTCAGCCGCTCGCAGGTTCCGGTCTCGGGAACGTGCGTCACGGTCGCGCTCGAAGGTCGGCGCGCGATGCCGATTGAAATTCAGGCGCTCGTCGTTGAGACATCGGCACCGAACCCGCGCCGAGTCACGAACGGGGTCGACACATCTCGTGTTGCAATGCTGCTTGCCGTGCTCGAACGGCGGGCGGGCTTCAAACTCAGCGACAAAGACGTCTACGTCTCAACTGTCGGTGGGGCGCGCTTGACGGAGCCTGGTGCCGACCTCGCCATAGCAATTGCGATCGCGAGTGCGGCCACAGACCGACCAGTGTCTCACTCGCTCGCCGCATTCGGTGAGATTAGTTTGGCGGGCGAGATTCGCCCGGTGTCAGCGGCCAAGATGCGCGCCGCCGAGGCGAGCCGACTCGGGTTCACCAGCATTCTCGACGATGGCCAGGCAACCGTTCGCGGCGCACTTCATGCGGCGTTCGACTCGGGCAAAGACGCACGAGAACGCGAAATTGACGCCGCGTTTTAGTAGAGCAAGAACTGATAACCGCTCGTCGACTTTGCAGCACCGACCTGAACGTTCAAGTAGTACGAAGCGCCGCCAGTCGGCACTGATTCCCGGCCACCCTCACACGTGTCGGGCGAGCTGTACTCGCGCGACCACTGGAACGGTGCCGAAACTTCCATTTTGCCGGGCAGCAAAAGTGCCTCGGTGTCGGAGGATTCAGCCTGACAGTCCGATGACTTCCAGTATGTTTCATTGCCACTCGTGACCGTCATCGACATCTGCGACGTGCCCACGTTGAACGTGCACGCTTCTTTCGCCGTGTTGGTGATGCCGATTTGGAAGTTGGGCAACTGACCGGATTCAAAACTATTGGCGTCGACCATCG
>JBIISS010000186.1:0-3013 GCA_044340895.1 Microbacteriaceae bacterium | reverse complement strand
TCTGACTCGAGAGCAGCATTTCATCTGCTGCTTCACCCAGCAAAATGCGCAGAGCAAATTTCGGCACGGGAACCCAGGATGCCCGATGCATTCGACGACCGAGTGAGCGCACGACTGTTCGCTGAGTAGCCGGCTCGGGTCCGACAATGTTGATGGGGCCCTTGATTCCACGGGTGTCCATGACAAAAATCAGAGCACGAACCTCGTCACGCAAGCCAATCCATGGCCACCACTGCTTGCCGTTGCCGAGCGGACCCGCCAAGGAGAACCGACCAAGTCGACGCAACGGGGTCAGGGCACCCTCGGGACCAATCACAATCCCCGTTCGCGCCAGAACGAGTCGAACCGCCGGGTCCACCGCGCGAGCGGCGTCCTCCCATTGGCGAACCACGTCGGCGAGAAACCCGCTGCCGATGCTCGACGATTCATCCAGCGTCTCGTTACCGCGGTTGCCGTAAATCCCCACCGCCGACGCGTTGATCAACACGGCCGGTTTCGAACGAGCGTGGTGAATTGCATCGACAATCGTGTTGGTGGCATCCAGGCGAGAACCGAGGATGGCTGCTCTGCGCGATGCCGTCCACGGCATGCGTGACAACGATGCGCCGGCAAGGTTGACAACGACATCAACGGTTCCCAGTGCATCCAAGTCAAGGTCTTCTGCACCCGGGTTCCACGCGGCGACTCGCGCACGAGGAACGCGTGGCAGTTTTCCGCGAGCGGACCCTCGCGAGAGCACGGTGATGTTATGGCCCTGGGCGAAGAGTTCGCCGATCAGCGCACGACCAATCATTCCCGTTCCACCGGCAATCACAATGTGCTGTGGGGGCTGGGTCATCGGGCACCTTTCTGGTGCAGTCGTCGCCAGTGTGCTGGCTAGGCGGATGCTTTACTGCGACCGACAATACCGGCACGAGCGAGCAATACGTAGATTTGGCAACCGAGGCAGTAGCCGAAAACGCCATTCAAGAATGCCGCGATGAAGGCAAACGCCGCAGCGCCGACAAGCCCATACGGAACGCCAACGAGCGCAAGCACGACACCGACCGCAGTCACGAGAAACCCGATGAGTTGCGCGAACGTCGGCGGCTTCGGGTCTTCGAGTTCCTCCGGCGCACCCAGTCGCGGCCGAATGAAGGTCTTGAAGATCAGACCGTAGGGGTGACGCTGGATGCCGGCAAACGCGCCCCACGCAAAAATGACCGTGAGAATTGCCAGCAGGATGAACGCCGGATCGGTCACGCGTTCACTCAGTGTCGTTCCAGACACAGTCGAGGTTCCCGTTAGTCCGAGCACGATGTCGATGCCGAGCAGAATGAACGTGATGATCGCGCCGAACCGAGGGCCCCGGGGATCGATGCCCTTCTGGCCAGGCTTAGCCGCGAGGGGGTTCTTCTTAGATGTGGTAGTTGCCATGATCTCTCCTGAGTGCGATGTCGAGGGCTCGGGCGAGCGCCTCCGGTCGTGGTGCCCCGCCGATGCGAGCTGCGAGCAGCCCAGCTTCGTCGAGAACGAGTGTTGTTGGTGTTTGCATGAGTGAAAAGTGTTTTGCGATGTCACTGCGATTGGTGATGTCGATATCAAGGTGGCGCACGCCCGGGGTCTTCAGCGCGATGTCCGACAGGAGCGCCCGGGTCGCCGGGCACTTCGTGCAAAACTCGCTCGAAAACTGAACCAGCGTTGCCGAGCTGCCAAACGGAAGGTCACTTCGACGCAGGCCGATTTCCTCCGGGGTAACGCGCACGGTGTTCGACGGCACTTTCGCTCTACCCTCGCGCGAGCGGATGAGCAACCCGGCCACGGTGCTGAGCGCGACAAGGCCTAAGAGAACGAGCCCAGCCGTCAGTGCATCCATGACAACAGGCTAAGTCGTGACGGCGAGGCACAGCACAACTGTGACGCTTCTTTACACGAGACTCATCCGCTGCGTGGGATGCCTCGGCGATGCGCGCCCGCGCAGCGTTGTCCGCTTCGCTAGGGTAAACGCGTGGCTGAGATTACCTTCCGTTCCGACGTGACCGTTGAGCTCGTTCGCTCGAGTGCTCACGATTCCGACGTGCTCTTCGCTGCTCGCGTTTCGACGCAGGGCGAGCAGACTCTCGAAATGACGAAGGGTGACCCGACAGTGAATGACGCGCGCGACCGCGGGCTCATCAACTACCTCATGCGCGATCGGCACGGCAGCCCATTCGAGCACAACTCGATGACGTTCTACGTCGAGGCGCCCATTTTTGTCTTCCGTGAATTCATGCGTCACCGCATCGCCAGTTACAACGAAGAATCGGGTCGCTACCGGGAGTTGCGTCCGGTTTTCTATGTACCAGGCGCCGACCGCAATCTCGTTCAGACTGGCAAGCCCGGTGCGTACGACTTCGTTGCCGGAACGCCGGAGCAGACTGACCTGACCGTCGAGGCGACGAAAGCATCATGCACGTTTGCTTACGAGCAATACGAGCGGATGCTCGAAGCCGGCATCGCTCGTGAGGTCGCTCGTGGCGTGTTGCCCGTGGCCATCTACTCGTCGATGTATGTGACGATGAACTCACGCTCCCTCATGAACTTCCTCTCGTTGCGCACCAAGCGTGAGGGCACGCACTTCCCCTCGTTTCCGCAACGCGAGATTGAGATGGTTGCCGAGAAGATGGAAGATTTCTGGGCCGAGCTCATGCCGATGACCTACGAGACGTTCAACGAGAACGGCCGGGTCGCACCTTAGGCGCTAACCTGTCTCCGTGGTAGAAAATCCCTTTGGACAGGTTCTCGTTGCACTTGTCACGCCGTTCACTCACGATGGTGAAGTCGATTGGAACGACGTTGAGCGACACATCGACTCTGTCGTCACTGCCGGGGCTGATGGCATCGTTGTTACGGGTACCACGGGCGAGACATCAACGCTGACCGACGCCGAGAAGGTCAAGCTCGTCGAGGTCGGCAAGAAAGTCGCGGGCAACCGCGCGAAGATCATCATGGGTGGTCCGTCGAATGAGACGGCGCACGCCATTGAACTGGCCAA
>JBIISS010000019.1:0-10368 GCA_044340895.1 Microbacteriaceae bacterium | reverse complement strand
CAGACACCTCGGTTCCGGAAACAAACTTTTCGACAATGACAACGTCGTGGTACGTGAACGCGTCGACCATGGCTCGAGGCAGCGCATCCGCATCATTGACGATGGTGACGCCCTGAGCCGAACCACCCTGAGACGGTTTGACCACAACATGTGTGCCGAGGGCTCGAATCACGAGAGACAGCACGTTCGCGGCCCCGAGCTCGCGGAAGGCGTCACGCGTCACGGTCAGCGATTCCGCGCTCGTAACTCCAGCCCGCCCGACCAGGGTTTTCGCAACGGGCTTCGACCAGGCGAGCCGGGCGGCCGAAGGCGCGGGTCCAACATATGCCATGCCCCGCGCGGCGAGAAGACCGAGCAAGGCCCCGTCCTCTCCGCTAGACCCATGCAATGCGGGCCATACAACATCGGGCTCAAGAGCATCGAGCCGCGAGAAGAGGTCGGCATCGGGATCTAGCAACGTGATGCTGTGACCTCGCTCGGAGAGCGCATCCGCTACCCGGCGCCCCGTGCGAAGAGAAATCTCGCGTTCATGCGAGATGCCGCCAGAGAGAATCGCAATCGTGAGAGGGAGTGACATCTAAGGGAGTCCGTTCTAGCTGAGGTCGGGTGGAGGAGCGGTGACGCTATCGCCGGAACCGTTTGGCGTCAGCCGCCCCGTGCCCGCGAACGTTTCAAGCAGATCGCGCTCACCAGCGATCACGGTGGCCAGTCGATGAATGCCAAGCCGGATTGCCTCTGGTGGCGGATAGCAAAAAGACAGGCGCATGTTGTGTCGACCGTTGCCGTCTGCGAAAAACGCTGTGCCGGGGGTATACGCGACGAGTTCCGTTACGGCACGGGGAAGCATGGCCTTCGAGTCGAGGTCATCCGGAAGCGTGACCCAGATATAGAAGCCACCATTGGGCACATTCCACGAAAGGTCGGGCAGGTGTTCGCCGAGCGCGTCGAGCATAGCGTCACGACGATCTCGGTAGACGCCCCGGAACTCGTTGATCTGGGCCTTCCAATCCGCCGTGGCAAGGTATTGCGAGATAACGAGTTGGCTGAACGAGCTGGGGCAGAGAATGGCAGCTTCGGCTGCGAGAACGAGTTTCTCTCGAATGGCATGGGGCGCCAGCGCCCACCCAACTCGAAAGCCAGGAGCGAGTGTCTTGGAGAAGCTGCCGAGGTAGATGATGCCGTCGGGATTCAGAGAGCGGAGTGCGTCGGGAACCGGCTCGTCGAAGTGGAGCAGGCCGTAGGGGTTGTCTTCCAAAATCAAGACGCCCGCTTCCGCACAAATTCGGACGATTTCTGGGCGACGTTCGGCACTCAGGGTAACGCCAGCGGGATTGTGAAAGTTGGGAATCGTATACAGGAACTTGATCGTGCGACCATCGGCCCGGATTCGTCGAATGCCTTCGGCCAGGGCCTCCGGAATGAGCCCGTCAGCGTCAGTTTCGAGGTGAACCATGGTCGCCTGATATGAGCGGAATACCCCGATGGCGCCGACGTAACTGGGCGCTTCGGCCAGAATCACATCACCCGGGTCAATGAAAAGCTTTGCGACGAGGTCCAGTGCTTGCTGACTGCCGGTCGTCACCACGACGTCGTCGGAGCTGGCAGAGATTCCTTCGAGAGCCATGATTTCGAGAATTTGTTCGCGTAGGGCTGGTACTCCTTGGCCGGAGCCGTACTGCAAGGCGGTCGGTCCGGAATCGCGCATGACCCGATCGAGTGCGTCGGAAACCAAATCTTGGGGGAGAGCACGAACGAAAGGCATTCCACCGGCCAACGAAACAACTTCAGGACGCGATGCGACGGCGAACAACGCTCTCACTTCGGATGCGCTCAGACCACTCGCGCGGTCAGCGTAATGACCGAACCACGGATCGAGATTGATCGCTCCGGAGCTGGGCGTCGAGCTGGTCATGTCCTAATCGTAGAGGGCATGCTCCGACCCACTTAATCGCGACAACTCATCGACAAAGTGACGAGCTGTGCCGCCGAGAACTAGGCGATAAATGCGGCGAGGTCGTGCTCTAGTGCCGGCTTCGGCTTTGCTCCGACGATGGTCTTCACTGCCTCACCGTTCTGGAACACGATCATTGCCGGAATCGACGTGATCTTGTACGTCATCGCCGTCTGGGGGTTCTCGTCGACATTGAGCTTGACGATGTCGAGCTTCTCGCCATTTTCGCTCAGAATCTGGTCGAGAACGGGACCAACGGCGCGACACGGGCCACACCACTCGGCCCAAAAATCAACGAGCACTGGCTTGCTGCTCTTGAGAACTTCGGCGTCAAAACTGGCGTCGGTGACACTACGTGCTGCGGACATGAGTACTCCTTGAATTGGGATTCGTTAATTGTGGGCGTCGGCCAAAGCCGAGAGAAAATGTTCAGCGTCAAGTGCAGCAACGGTACCACTGGCCGCGGCCGTCACCGCTTGACGGTAGGTGGGGTCAATGACGTCACCGGCGGCGAAGATGCCGGCAAGATTTGTTCGGCTCGAGCGCCCCGAAACGGCAATCGTGCCCTCGGGAGTCAGGTCGATTTGCCCGTGCACAAGGTGCGTGCGGGGATCGTTACCAATTGCGATGAACAAGCCATCGAGGGCAAGCTCGCTCGTGTCGCCAGTGACGGTGCTCGTCAGGGTAACCCCCGTGAGCGCATCCGCACCGGATATGCCTGTCACCGCGCTGTTCCAGATGAACTCAATCTTCTCGTTGGCCATCGCGCGGTCCTGCATGATCTTGGAGGCGCGAAGCTTGTCCTTGCGGTGAATCACGAAGACCTTGTCGGCGAACTTCGTCAGGAAGGTAGCCTCCTCCATCGCCGAGTCTCCGCCGCCAACGACGGCGATTGTCTTTTGACGGAAGAAGAAACCGTCGCAGGTTGCGCACCACGAAACCCCGTGACCTGACAGACGATCCTCGTCCGGAATTCCCAGCTTGCGATACGCAGATCCGGTCGCGAAAATCACGGCCTGTGCTTCGAAGTCACCGCTTGACCCGGTAGAGATTTTCTTGACATCGGAACGGAAATCAACGCTTGTCACATCATCAAGCAAGACCTCGGTACCAAAACGGATGGCTTGATCGCGCATCTTGTCCATGAGCTCTGGGCCCATGATTCCTTCGGGAAAGCCCGGAAAGTTCTCGACCTCGGTTGTATTCATGAGCTCGCCCCCGGCTTCAACCGAGCTCGCGATGAGCAGCGGAGCGAAGTTGGCGCGGGCGGCGTAGATGGCCGCGGTATAGCCTGCTGGGCCTGAGCCGATGATGATGAGCTGACGCACGAGAGTCTCCTGTAGGGCAAGCGCGGGACCGCACCAGCATGTGTAACGAAGTCTACTTGTCGCTTATTCCGCCTCGACGGAGATTCGCCGGAAGAAGGTCGCCCAGCTCCCGAGTTCGCAATAGCCAGAGCACTCCGACAAAGACGACCGACACAGCCGCCCCGATGACTGCGGTTGAAAGAATCCCGAACGCCGTGTTTGAGACAGCAAAACCGCCGTTCACGAAAGCCCCGAGTAGCGAGGCCGATGCGATTCCGACGACGAGCGAGACGGCGCCGGCGGCCAGCCCCTTCAGGCTCGTTTTGATGAGTGGCCGAACGACGAGCATCGGCATTCGTCGGCGAAGCAAAATGAGCGCGAGAACTGTTTGCGTGATGCCGACAGCACTCAACGTGCTGGCTACACCGATGGCAAGAATCTCGCGCGGAAGCCAGGCGCACATCAAGACAAGCGCGGAAAAGACGACCGCCTGGTACAGGGTGATGAAGAACGGTGTGCGCCCATCACCGAGCGAATAGAAGACGCGTTGGACGAGGAAGAGCACGCTGAACGCGGGCAACCCAATGGCGGTGGCCACGATCACCCAACCCAATTGCGTGACACCGGTAAAGGTCGTGGCGAACAGGGTCGAGAACGGTATAGCAACGCTCACGAGGGCAACCATGGCCCAGGTCATAAAGAGAACGACACGACGTATCGATTCCTCTGCGTCGCCGGCAAGCGCGGCGTGATCGTTCTTGGCGGCGTGAGCGCTCATTCGCGTGAAGTATGCGGTTGCGAGCGAAACGGTGATCACGGAGTGGGGCAACATAAACACGAGCCACGCTGTCTGAAGGGCGAAGACTGAAGCTCCGACCCCGGATGCGAGCGCGGACACATTCGTTTCGACGAGCCCAGCAACCTGAGTGAGCAGGAGCATGCCGAAGGTCCATGACGCCATGCGACCGGTTTCTCCCAAACCCACACCACGCCACGCAAAATCGAGGCGGAAGGAGAGCCCAATCTTTTTCCAGAAGAAAAAGAGAAGGAGTGACTGAACCGCCACCCCGAGTGTTGCAGAGCCCGCGAGGATCCAGACCATGGTTGGCGACCAGTCAGTGACGAGCCGCGTGCCGGTCGAGTCGGCGCCGAAGAGAATGAGAAAAACGCTGAGACCGGCAATTGCAATCACGTTGTTGGCAACCGGAGCCCAGGTAAATGGACCGAACACGTTTCGACCGTTAAGGATTTCGCCGAGCAACGCGTACAGCGCGTAGAAGAAAATTTGCGGCAAGCAGATGTACGCGAAAGCCGTGGCCAGCGCGAGCTGCTCGCGGGACCATCCCGTTGCGTAGATGTTGACGAGGAATGGCGCAAGAACGGTTGCCAGCAGGGTGGTAATCACCATCAGGGACAGCGCTGCGGTCATGAGCTTGTTGACGTACGCTCGCCCACCGTCGTCATGCACCGCAGACTTTACGATCGCAGGGACCAGCGTCGCCGAAAAAACGCCGCCGGCGACTATGGCATAAATGTTGTTCGGAAGCTGGTTGGCTACGGCAAAAGCGTCAGCACCGGCGCTCGCCGTAACACCCAACGCTTGCGCGAGCACGACCGCGCGAACGAATCCGAGCAGGCGAGAAGCCAGTGTTCCGCTCGCGAGGATCAGACTGGCCCCCCGAAGCGAGCGGGCCATCACGAAGATTCCTTGACGACGGACCGGTTGCGGCGCAGCGTGCGCACCACACCGGTTGAAACCAGACCAACAAAGAGCACAGCGATAATCACGAGCCCGAACCCTTCCCAGTCGGCCCGCACGCGCACGGGAACGAGCACGTCGCGGCCAACCGAATACCCGCTCTCTGTCCACATCGACAGCGCGAGGTCTACGTTTCCGTTGCCGACGCGGGCAGAGACGGGAACCTTAACGGTGCCCTGTGATTCGGCCGAAATGGTCACGAGTTGACTTTCGCCCACAGTGAGTCGCGGGTTTGAGGGGACCGCCCGAACGACAACCGTGACGTCAAAAGGATGCCCATTGATAATGGTGATGGGAATCGACGCTTGCCCGCCAACCATATTGATGGTGCTGGTCAGCCCGAAGCGCACCGTGTCGAGGTAATCGCGAGTGGATGCCGTCAGAGACTCGAGCGCCTCCGACCAGGGGGCGGGTTCGCCGATCCACGCAACGCTGAGCAGAGGGAGATTGATTCGACTCGCCGCCGCGAGGACTGAGTCGGGAGAGCTCGCCGCTTCGGAGAAATCGACCAGGGAGGAGTAGTTCGAAAAAACAGACAATCCTCCGGCGAGACGCGCGTCAGAGGCGGGTGTCTCGTTCAGCGTGGTTTCCGCGGAAGGAGTCTCGAGCGGCGAGAGAATCGACATTGGCTGCGCCCAAGGCAAAGAGGCGATGTAGCTCATCGTTTGCGACGTTCGATAACTCTCTTCGGCGAGTAGCTCCCGAGAAAAGCCACCCACGAGTTGACCTCCGCCCGTGCTCGCGAGCACGGCCAGATATGCACCAATCTCGGCGCTGGAACGCAACCATTGTTCCTCGGTAGCAGCTGACTCGGCTGCTCGCAGGCTCTCAGTAAACGCGTCATTCACCACAACGGTCGTGAAACTCGCGTCGCTCGGGCTGGTGAACAGGTCTACGTGCGTCGCTTCGGCCGCATCGGCGTTGTGTGAACCCGCAAACAAAGTGACGGGCTCAGACCCGCCGCGAGGTTGAGCCGCCCTCACTGCAGAGAGCGAGGGCGACGTCAGCGTGTTCGGCTCAGCCCAAAACGCGTTGGCAATAGTGGGACTCCAGGCGCTGGCCAACTGCCCATCGCGCAGCGACGGGACGTCTTCCACTCCGAAAGTGACCGTCTGGGAAAAACCAACCTGCCCTTCGAGAGCGAAGTCCGCGTCGGCGTACTGAAGCTGAATGCTCGGCTGCGAAAGCGATTGCAAACGAGCCAGCCAATCCGTGAGCGATTGTGGCGCGGATTCGCCCGCGCGAACAATAGACGCCACGATGCGCGGGTCGACGGCGACGCCGGAGGCACCACTCGCCGCCGTCAACTGAGTGTCCAGAAGACCGCCGGGACGCATAAGCGTCTCCAACTCGGACGTGGCAATAAACGTATCTGGATTTGCAGGCGATACCAATGGCAGAATCGTCGCCACGCTTGTGCGAGCGGGCACCGCAACGGGCTCCCAGACGAGCGCCGATCTCGCGACCGCCACGGCCACCCCGTTTGCTTCGATGTCGGCGTTTACGCCGACCACCCCCCAGGACCGACCGACGTCATTTACTGCAAGAGAGATTTCCGTTGAAACAGCGACAGTTTCGCCGGGGCCGAGGTTACCGAACTCGATGGACGAAAGCACCAATTCGTTCGCGAAGTTGGAAGAACTAGCCCGAAACCACGTGGCCGCTTCGGTGAGCGTCTGGAGAGGAGACGTTGAAATCGAGATCGACGCGATGACGTCAGAGGCAATCACGGTTGACGTGTTTGTCACGCGCACGGTGACGGGGCACGACGACGACGGCTTAATCGAACACATAGCTGTTGGGAACATCGTCGATTGAAGCGTGGTTTCGGCGCGGGCTGGTGACCCCGGGACAACAAAGCCCGCGCTGAGTGACGCGAGAGCAAACGAGGCCAAGATGACCAAGCGGGCACTGCGAAGGCGATGTCCACGCATGAGAAGAAGTCTAAACGGCGCGTGCAACCTCAAGACGGGACTCGGCGCAGTGCGTAGAATCGGGCGCGTGGAAAGTGCGGCGGATGCGCTCAAGACGCTCGGAGCCATTGCAGAGTCGGCACCGGTCGCCGCGCTGGCCCGCGCATTCCGCAACGCCGGCTTTGACCTGGCGCTTGTCGGGGGGCCTGTTCGAGACGCGTTCCTGGGCCGGACCATCCACGATTTGGATTTCACAACGAACGCGCGCCCCGAACAAATTCTCGAGATCATCCGGCCGCTTGCGGACGCTCATTGGGAAACGGGCCGAGAGTTTGGCACGATTGGCGCCCGAGTGGCGGGCGAAGATGTCGAAATTACGACATTTCGAGCGGATTTGTATGACGGCGTCACGCGCAAGCCGGAAGTGACATTCGGCGATTCTCTCGAAGAGGATCTCGTGCGACGCGACTTTACGGTCAACGCAATGGCCCTGTTGCTTGACCCCATCCGGTTGGTCGATCCGTTCGGTGGCATCGACGATGTGGTGGCACAAAGACTGCGCACACCACGTGACGTCACAGCCTGCTTCACCGAAGACCCGCTTCGCATGTTGCGTGCGGCGAGGTTCGTTGCGCAGCTCGGATTCGTGGTGGACGAGGACATTGAATGGGCAATGCACGAGTTGAGGTTGGACCTCGAACGCATTTCGGCGGAACGCATCCGTGATGAGTTGGTGAAGTTGCTTTGCGCGAACGACCCGGTGCCGGGCATCCAAATTCTGGTTCGCACAGGTCTAGCCGATGTCTTCATGCCGGAGATTTCCGCGCTGAAGCTCGAAACGGATGAACACCACCATCACAAGGATGTCTACGAGCACAGCCTCACCGTGTTGACACAGGCAATTGAGTGGGAGCGGGTTCGCTTCGAGGGCGAACCTCCGAACCTTGTCTTGCGACTCGCGGCCCTGGTTCATGACATCGGCAAGCCACAAACGCGCAGATTCGAACCGGGTGGCGCCGTGAGCTTCTACCATCACGATGTCGTGGGCGCGAAGTTGGCCAAGAAGCGCCTTCGCGAACTGAGGTTTGACAACGACACGATTGACGCCGTCGCCCACTTGGTCGAGCTGCACTTGCGCTTCTTCGGCTATAGCGAAGGCGCCTGGAGTGACTCCGCGGTGAGGCGGTACGTGCGGGATGCCGGGGCCGAACTCCCACTTCTGCACATCTTGACCCGAGCCGATGTCACGACACGTAACCGGCGCAAGGCCGAGCGCCTGTCATTTGCCTATGACGATCTCGAGCAGCGTATCGCAGAGCTTTCATCTCAAGAGGAACTCAACGCGATTCGCCCGGACCTCGATGGGGAGCAGATCATGGATGCGCTGGCCCTGAAACCCGGCCCGGTCGTTGGCCGCGCATACAAGTTCTTGCTCGAGCTGCGATTGGACGAGGGGCCTCTGGGCGAAGACGAGGCCCGCACGCGACTCATGTCGTGGTGGCAGGAACAGCCGGAGTTCGCGGCCGATTCCTAAAGCGTGTAACCTGATGAGGTTGTTCGGTCGTCGCACCTCGCGCCTTCTCCGTTCAGCGTATGTGCAACCCTCCTGCTGCAGACCGTCTGCAGCCGTTTAGTCCGAAGGAGGCGGGTTAGTCATGCATCAATACGAACTCATGGTCATCCTTGACCCCGAGATTGACGAGCGCACCGTCGCTCCGAGCCTCGACAAGTTCCTCAATGTTGTGCGTAACGATGGTGGATCCATTGACAACGTCGACATCTGGGGACGTCGTCGTTTGGCTTATGAAATCAACAAGAAGTCTGAAGGCATCTATGCCGTCGTCAACTTCACGTCCAGCTCCGAGGCCACATTTGAGCTTGACCGCCAGCTGAAGCTCAGCGAAGCCGTCATGCGCACGAAGGTGCTTCGCGCAGAGGAAGCAATCGCGATGGTTGCCGCCGCTGACAAGCTTGCCGCCGCAAAGGCTGCGCGCGCCGCAGCTTCGCCGAAGGCAACCAAGACAGCTGAAGCTGACGAGAAGGACGCCTGAGTCTCATGGCCGGCGAAACCGTCATCACCGTCGTGGGCAACCTCACGGCAGACCCGGAACTGCGCTATACGCAGAACGGGCTCGCGGTGGCCAACTTTACGATTGCTTCGACACCGCGCAATTTTGACCGCGCGTCGAACGATTGGAAAGACGGCGAGGCGCTCTTTCTTCGTGCCAGCGTTTGGCGCGAGTTTGCTGAACACGTCGCGGGCAGCTTGACCAAGGGCTCGCGCGTCATCGCAACGGGTCGTCTCAAGCAGCGTTCCTATGAAACCAAGGAAGGCGAGAAGAGAACCTCCATCGAGCTCGAAATCGATGAGATTGGACCTTCTCTTCGTTACGCAACGGCCCAAGTAAGCCGCGCAGCTGGCGGAGCCGGTGCACGTGGCGGTCTTCCCGCGGGCGGCGACGAGCCGTGGGGTCAACCTGCAAGTGCGGGCGCTGATCCATGGAGCACGCCGGGCGTATCGGGAAACGAATCGTTCCCCGACGACACGCCCTTCTAACAATCTGATCTGTGCGGTCACACCGCACTTCACAAACAAAGAGGAATCATGGCTGGAAAGAGTAGCGGCGATCGCCGCAAGCCGCTTCGCGGCAAAAACGCAAAGGCCCTCGCTCCCGCGAAGGCAATCCGAGTCGGCGTCATTGACTACAAAGACGTCGCCACACTTCGCAAGTTCATCTCGGAACGCGGGAAGATTCGCGCCCGTCGCATCACGGGTGTGTCGGTTCAAGAGCAGCGCCTCATCGCACGTGCAGTGAAGAACGCACGCGAAATGGCACTGCTTCCCTACGCTGGCGCCGGACGCTAAGGAGAAGCACCATGTCGAAACTCATTCTGACGAACGAGGTCTCAGGCCTCGGTTCCGCTGGCGACGTCGTTGAAGTAAAGAACGGATACGCGCGCAACTACCTCATCCCCCAGGGCTTCGCTGTCGCGTGGTCGCGTGGAGGCGAGAAGCAGGTTGACCAGATTCGCGCCGCTCGTGCGGCTCGTGCATTGGCCACACTCGAGGAGGCTCAGTCACTCAAGTCGAAGCTCGAATCGGCCAAGGTCAAGCTGGCCGTCAAGGTTGGCCGCGACGGTCGCCTCTTCGGCTCAGTCAAGACCGACCACATCGCGACGGCTGTTGCCTCCGCCGGGCTGGGCGACATTGACAAGCGCAAGATCGAAATCGTGTCTCCTATCAAGTTCACGGGCGACCACGAAGCGACCGTTCGTCTGCGTGACGACGTTGTCGCAACGCTTACCCTTCAGGTTGTAGCCGCGAAGTAATTCGCAAACGACAACGCTGTGAGAACGGCCCTCGAGTAATCGGGGGCCTTTTTCGTTGTGGGACACGTGACGGACGACAGTTTTCCTCAGAATTCGGGATGCCTGACC
>JBIISS010000185.1:0-3026 GCA_044340895.1 Microbacteriaceae bacterium | reverse complement strand
ATCAAGCGAAAGCCGCCCCACTTTTCTGGTCGAGGGATGTGCGTGCCGTCGGGAAAGTCGGCCTCAAGTCGAGCCATGCGCACGTCGAGCTCATCGCGAGTGTCGACCGGCTGCGACTGATCGCTCGCAATGGCCGCAAGCCGAGCCCCGTGGGGTCGTCGATCAAAGTATGAATCCGACAAGACGGGTTCGGTGGGTTCGACAACGCCCGTGATGATGATCTGACGCTTCATGGCGTACCACGGAAAGAGCACACTGGCCTGGGGGTTCTTCAGCAACGCCCGACCCTTGCGCGACTCGTAGTTCGTGACGAACTCGAGGGCGCCAAACGGATGCTCGGGCGTGGAACCGGTTTCGAGCCCCTTGAGCAACACCGTTCGGCTTGACGGTCGGCCATCCGGATCAATCGTGCTCAACACCATGGCGTTCGGCTCGAAAATCTCGGCTGCCTCTGCTTCGCGAATCCACTGGGCGAAATGGTCGAGGGGATGGCCGGTGATGTCGCTCTCGATCAGCCCATCGTGACCGTAATCAGTGTGGCGACCGAGCGACTCGGGTGTGGGCGAGTTTGTCACGTCGACTAGCCCAACGCCACGATGAGTTGGCAGATGAACAGCACGATTGCCGTGGGCAACATGACCGCGCGTTCTTTGCGACTGCGCGTGATGGCGTTGAGCAGAACGCCCACCGCGGCGAAGGCAACCATGAACCACAGCACGAACGGCAAGACGCGGTCGATGGCAGGGCTTGACATGTAGCCGGCCTTGGTCAGCAGAAAGAGCGACATCAGGCCATACAACACGATATTGACGGCGCTGCCGGCGCGGCGCTGAGGTGCCAGTTTCTTCTGCTGACCGCCCCAGGCGTATTCACCCCAGGGTGCACCGAGCAACAGGGCAATCTGGAACAGGGCGAGCAACGAAAAAAGAACGACGGCCACGATCGCGGCGATTTGAACGGTGGTCATTGCTCTCCCTGGCGGTTGTTTGCGAATAGGCGGAGGCACTCGACAGCGAGTGCGTGGTCATCCTCTTGAGGCAAACCACTGATGACGAGAACTCCGGCGAGCACCGGTTCGCCGTCACCCTGTCGAATCCGAAGTGGAAATCCGCCACCGTGGCCGGCATACAACGAAACATCGAGCTCCGCGTCGGGAGATTCTCCACGGGCTTCGAAGCGGCGCCCAACGAGAAACGAGCTTTCGTGAAATTCACGAACCGTGCGTACTTTGCGGTTGATCCACGAATCGTTTTCATCGGTTGATCCGGGGAGGCCCGCCTGAAATGCACGCTGACCGTTCAGGTCGATTGCGACCGCGATCGGCAATTCGCGCATGCGGCCAACTCCGGCGACCAGGTTTCCGAGGTCCCACACGTCATCGTGGTCCAGCGAGTCGAAAATCAATTCGCGCTCTTGCGCCTCAACCTCTGCGATGACCTCGCTCGGGTTCCATCTCAACGTCATTGCTTCACCTTCAACTCTCCGCGAATGAGTTTGTGCTGCGCGGCCTGCGCTGTCGGACGAACAATCATGTGGTCGACATTCACGTGAGCGGGCAATTCGAGCAGGTGCACAATCGCCTCTGCTACGTCGGCGGCGACGAGCGGATCGGGTACATCTGAATACAGTGCATCCACCTTTGATTGGTCGCCACCGAAGCGCGTCAGCGCGAACTCGTCAGTCTTGACCATGCCCGGGGCAACTTCCATCACGCGAATTGGCTCACCGGCAAGCTCGAGGCGCAACGCAAGCATCAGCGCGTGCAGCGCAAACTTCGCCGCGTTGTAGCCGCCACCACCTTCATAACTGACAAGCCCCGCGGTTGAACCCGTCGACACGATGGATGCGCCACCGTCGCGTGCCGCAGCGAGACGCAGTGCTGGCAACAGAGCCGAGGTAACCCGCTTCGTCGACAACACGTTCACCTCGAACATGCGCAGCCAATCTTCTGCGTCGCTCTGCTCGACGCTCGCGGCACCACCAAATGCTCCGCCCGCATTGTTGACCAGGGCGCTCAGCGGTCCCGTCGAGTCGACCGTGGCGCGCAGCTTCTCGACACCGTCGGCGGTGGTCAGGTCGGCCTCAACGACAAGGCAGCCCGTCTCTGCGCTGAGTGTTGCGAGCTTGTCGGCTCGGCGCGCAGCTGCAATCACCGTCCAGTCGTGTAAAGAGAGGAGTCGCACAGTTGCAGCGCCGATTCCCGAGCTTGCTCCGGTGACAACGGCGACACGCGAGTTCATGCCTTCACGATAGCCTCAAAGGTGGTGACAAACGACAATGACTAATTCGAGACCTCGCACAATTGCAGCGCTCGCGCGCGTGCATCCGTACGTCAAGGGCTCGTACACACGTCTCATTCTGGGCATTGTCGGGTCGATCATTGGCGCGTTGGTCACGATGTCGATTCCCGTTGTTCTGTCGTGGATCGTTGACGTGCCACTCGCGACGGGCGACCCCGAGCAAGTTGTGATGGCTGTCGCGCTCATCGCTGCCCTCGGAGTTTTCGAAGCCGGGCTCGTTGCCATTCGCCGATGGCTCGTGCTCAAGCCAGGTACTCACGTCGACGGCAAGATGCGCACCGCCATTCACAATCACCTGCAACGACTGCCTGTCGCGTTCCACGACAAGTGGCAGAGCGGACAGTTGCTCTCACGAGCGATGAGCGACATCAGCACAATTCGACGTTGGATTTCCTTCGGGTTTGTCATGCTCACGGTCAACGTCATCACGATTGTGATCGGCTTCACGATGCTGTTCGTATGGAACCCGGTGCTCGGCGCCGTGTTCACCCTACTTTCACTGCCAATGTTCTACTTCGGCGTTCGCTTTCAGTTTCGCTATCGCATCCTGGCCCGCGCGAGCCAAGATCAGTCCGGCGACGTGGCCACATCAGTCGAAGAATCGGTGCACGGAATCCGAGTGCTCAAGGCTTTCGGGCGCAGCGCTTTCGCATTGGACGGGTTCTTCGACCGGGCCGATCGGCTTCGTGAAACGGAACTCAACAAGGGACGTGCGAGCGGAAACCT
>JBIISS010000184.1:0-3028 GCA_044340895.1 Microbacteriaceae bacterium | reverse complement strand
CCGGCAGCCGCAGCGTCTTCGGCTAGAAAGGCGATCGTCGGGCCAGATCCCGAGACGATTCCGGCAAGCGCACCGCGGTCTTCACCAAGTTCGAGAACCTCGACGAGTGACGGGTCGAGGTGCAGGGCGGCGGCCTGCAGGTCGTTCTGCATGGCGTCGGCGAGCATGACCGGGTCACCCTGACGCAGCGCGCTCAACACCTCGGTGTCGACCGTCGGCAACTGTGGCGCGGGAGCGATGTCATTCACGTGGCGCGCGCGATGCGCATCCAGTTCGGCATAGACGCCCGGAGTCGACAGCCCGCCGTCGGAAATCACGATGACCCATTCGAAGTGCCCAGAGGCAAGGGCCGGGCTCAGGCGGTCGCCACGGCCGGATCCGATTGCGGTGCCGCCCATCAGCGCGAACGGAACGTCAGCACCGAGTCGACTCGCGATTTCTTCAAGCTCATCTTTTGGCACGTGTGTGCCCCACAGTGCGTCGCACGCAACGAGAGCGGCTGCCGCATCTGCCGAGCCGCCGCCCATTCCGCCGGCAACGGGCACGTGCTTGTCGACCTCGAATCGCACACCGCCGGTGTAGCCGGTGTGCTTGGCCAGCAGGCGAGCGGCTTTCAGGGCGAGGTTCGATTCGTCGGTCGGAACACCAGAAACGTCAACCGATCCGGTGACGGTCATCGAGAAATCATCGGCAGCAAAAGCGCGCAGGTCTTCATAGACGCTGACCGCCTGATACGCGGTGGCAACGTCGTGATAGCCGTCGTCCATGAGGGCGCCCACCCGAAGAAAGACGTTAATCTTTCCCGGCGCTCGAACGTGAACCGATTCACGCGCGGGGGTCCCTGACATGGGAACAAATCTACCTCGCGCTCAGAAGGCTCTAGAACACGGAGGCAAGACGCACGAAGTCGTCGAGCACGAGCTCTTCGCCACGCTGCGTCGGCGCGATGCCGGCCCGTTCTAGTGCATCGGAGGCAGAACCACTCGAGCCAAAAATCTCGCTCAGGGCCTGGCGAAGCATCTTTCGGCGCTGGCCGAAGGCGGCATCGATCAGCGCGAAGGTGCGAACGCGCATTGCGTCATCGCTTGGTTCTCCCGGTTGGCCGCCCGTGAGGCCGTGCCGCTCGAAACCGACAAGCACCGAGTCGACATTCGGCACCGGCCAGAACACCTGCCGACTTACGGTTCCCGCGATTCGCCACGACCCGTACCACGCGGCCTTCACACTCGGGCTGCCATAGACCTTCGACCCCGGCGTGGCTGCGAGACGCTGACCCACCTCTGCCTGAACCATGACCACACCCGAGCGGATGCTCGCGAAGTGTTCCATGAAGTGCAAGAGCACCGGCACAGACACGTTGTAGGGCAAGTTTGCGACGAGCCGGGTTGGCTCGCCGGGCAGGGTTTCGATAGCGAGTGCATCCTCGTGGATGACCGTCAGCGACGACCCCGGAGCAAACCGGTCGACCGTGCTTGGCAGTGCTGCCGCCAGCCGTGCGTCAATCTCGACCGCGACCACGCTCGCGCCGACCTCGAGAAGCCCGAGCGTGAGTGACCCGAGCCCTGGGCCAACTTCGACAACCGTTTCGCCCGGCTCAACACCTGCGGTCTTGACGATCTTGCGAACAGTGTTGCCGTCGATGACAAAGTTTTGGCCGAGCTTCTTTGTCGGCGAGACATCGAGTCGCTCAGCGAGCTCACGAACGTCGGCGGGGCCGAGAAGGGTCACAGCAGGCCGTCCGCCCACGAGCCGTACACGTGCTCCGTGTTCGTTGCGACCTGTGCGCACAGGTCACCGAGATCAGCGTCGAGCACCTCGGCCATGGCTCGCATGGTGATGGGCACGAGATAGGGCGCGTTCGGGCGACCGCGGTACGGCATGGGGGTGAGAAACGGCGCATCCGTCTCGACCAAAATCAGCTCGCGTGGAATCAGGCGCAGCGCCTCACGCAGGTGTTCGTTCTTTTTGAACGTGATGGTGCCCGCGAACGAGAGATACCAGCCGTAATCGGCCGCGATGCGTGCCATATCGGCGTCGCCCGAGAAGCAGTGGAAGACCGTCTTTTCGGGAGGGCCGACGCGCACGAGAGTTTCGATGACCGCGTCGTGCGCATCCCGGTCGTGAATCTGCATGGCGATGCTGTGCTTCTTGGCAAGACCGATGTGCGCTTCAAAAGAGGCGAACTGTGCAGCGTGACCTTCCGGGCCGGTGCGAAAGAAGTCGAGACCCGTTTCTCCAATGGCGCGAGTGCGTGGCATCGCCGCGAGCTCGTCGATGCGGGCAATGGCGCTTTCAAGCGAGCCCGCAGCGGCGTAGTTCGGAGCCTCATTCGGGTGAATCGCAACGGCGGCCAACATGCGAGGTTCTGTCGCGGCCGTCACGGCCGACCATTCCGACGTCGGAACATCCCCGCCAACCTGCACCACACCGACAACACCGACTTCGGCTGCGCGGTGCACCTGCTCTGTGTAATCGATGGGTTCGTCACCATCTGAAATCTCAAGATGCGAGTGGTTGTCGTACACCGCGACGGGCAACGGTTCCGGCATTGGCGGATAACTCACATCACGCGTTTGCCCGTGTTCCGCAGTGGGTTCGCGGTGACGGATATATGCCGATTCAGACATATATTTCTATTCCGGGCTTGTTTCGGTTGTAGCTTCTGTGTCAATGCGCGGAAAGAGCGGCTCGAGCGACGAGACAGTCGTGCCGTTCGGCAGCTGACCCCAGCGACCCGCGTCGCGAATTGGCTGGTCGTCGAGGGGCCCAAGTTTCGCCTCAGCACCGAGTGCCGACCAGAGAATCGACGTGGCCTTCGGGATGACCGGCGAGAGCGCCACGCTCAGTACCCGCAGTCCCTCGGCGCACGTGTTCAGCACGGTCGCAAGGCGTTCTGCATTGGCCGGGTCTTTCGCGAGGGCCCACGGCGCCTGCTCGGTGATGTACCCGTTGAGAGCATCGACGAGCGTCCACACGCTCGCGATGGCCTCGTGAATGGCGAGCCGGTCGATCGCGTCGTCAGCCTGCG
>JBIISS010000018.1:0-10441 GCA_044340895.1 Microbacteriaceae bacterium | reverse complement strand
TCGCCGTAGACCTTCGCCAGCTCAAGCCCCGAGTGGCCCGACAGGGCGGCATGCGAGAAATCAAGTGTGATGTGATCGCAGTCGAGTTCACGCGGGTCGGGGCCGGGCGCGTAGGCCTGAACGGATCGTCCGCGAACGGCCCACGGAAACATGTTCTCGACGGCAATCTCAACGCCCGTGTCGCGGTGTGTTTTGCGAACAATCTCGAGAAACTTTTCGGCGTACGTCGCCTGCCAGCGAAACGGTGGGTGCACGACGACGGTCGACGCTCCGACCGCAGCCGCGAGCTCTGCGGATTTCTCGAGCTTCACCTGAGGGTCGCGACCCCAGACAAAGTGAGTCAACAAGAGCACGGGGGCATGCACCGAGAGGATGGGCTGCTGGTGTTCTTCGGAGAGGGCGAGTAGCGCATCCACCGACTGCGTCGTTTTGTCGTTAGTGACCATGACCTCGACACCGTCGTATCCGGCAGCAGCAGAGAGTCGGAAGGCGTCGTCGACGGGGAGGGGATAGACGCACCCAGCGCTCATTCCAATTTTCATCACGGTGAGAGCCTACGGTGATGAGCCTGTTAACTTGGGGCACATAGACTTGTGGGCATGCCTCAACCAGACATGAAGCCACGAAGTCGCGACGTCACAGACGGTATCGAGAAGGCCGCCTCGCGTGGCATGCTTCGCGCCGTCGGCATGGGTGACGAAGACTGGGATAAACCTCAGATTGGCGTGGCCAGTTCGTGGAACGAAATCACCCCCTGCAACCTCAGCCTCGACCGCCTTGCCCAGGCATCGAAGGAGGGCGTGCACGCCGGTGGTGGGTACCCGCTTCAGTTCGGCACGGTCTCGGTCTCTGACGGAATTTCAATGGGCCACGAGGGCATGCACTTTTCGCTCGTGTCGCGCGAGGTCATCGCCGACTCGGTCGAAGTTGTGATGAGCGCAGAGCGTCTCGACGGATCGGTTTTGCTCGCCGGTTGCGATAAGTCGCTTCCCGGCATGCTGATGGCCGCAGCCCGACTCGACCTCGCAAGTGTCTTTCTCTACGCGGGCTCGATTGCGCCCGGCTGGGTGCGACTCTCTGACGGAACCGAGAAGGATGTCACGATTATCGACGCCTTCGAAGCAATCGGAGCCTGCAAGGCCGGAACGATGAGTGTCGAAGACTTGACGCGAATCGAAAAGGCGATCTGCCCCGGTGAGGGCGCGTGTGGCGGAATGTACACCGCCAACACGATGGCCTCTATCGCCGAAGCACTCGGTATGAGCTTGCCCGGCTCGGCCGCGCCACCCAGCGCTGACCGTCGCCGAGATCTCTATGCTCGCCGGTCAGGTGAGGCCGTCGTGAACCTCATCGCTAAAGGCATCACCGCTCGCGACATCATGACAAAAAAGGCATTCGAAAACGCAATTGCTGTTCTTATGGCCTTCGGCGGTTCGACCAACGCGGTGCTGCACCTGCTCGCGATTGCGCATGAAGCCAACGTCGAACTCACGCTCGATGACTTCAACCGCATTAACGACAAGGTTCCTCACATCGCCGACCTCAAGCCGTTCGGTCGTTATGTCATGAATGACGTCGACCGTGTCGGTGGAGTGCCCGTTGTCATGAAGGCACTGCTGGATGCCGGGCTTATCCACGGAGACGCACTTACGGTGACCGGCAAGACAATTGCGGAGAACTTCGCTGACATGCAGATCGAAGCCATTGACGGTGAGGTCATTCGCACTCTCGACAACCCGATGCACCACAACGGCGGCATCGCGATTCTGCGCGGAAGTCTCGCCCCCGAAGGCGCAGTCGTAAAGACCGCTGGCTTCGACCTTGAGGTCTTTGAAGGCCCGGCTCGCGTGTTTGAGCGTGAGCGCGCAGCCATGGACGCGCTGACCGAGGGCAAGATTTCGAAGGGCGATGTCGTCGTCATTCGATACGAAGGCCCGAAGGGCGGGCCGGGCATGCGCGAGATGCTGGCGGTCACGGCAGCCATCAAGGGCGCGGGCCTCGGCAAAGATGTCCTACTATTGACTGACGGTCGATTCTCAGGCGGCACAACCGGACTGTGTATTGGCCACGTAGCACCCGAGGCAGTTGATGGCGGAGCCATCGGCCTCGTGCGCGATGGTGATCTGATACGGGTCGATATCGCAGCTCGAACGCTCGACCTACTCGTCGATGCACAAGAGCTCGACTCCCGCCGACACGGCTGGGAGCCGCTTCCTCCGCGTTACACGCGTGGTGTTCTCGCAAAATACACCGCGCTTGTGCACTCCGCATCTGAGGGAGCGATCACCGGGTAGTTTCCCGACTCGCCTCATTCACCTTCGACTAAAGGAACTCGATTCCCTTGGCTACTCCCACATCATCCAAAACGACTCTCATGTCGGGCGCGCAAGCCGTTGTGCGCAGTCTTGAACTCCTCGGGGTCAAAGACGTGTTCGGTCTTCCGGGCGGCGCAATTCTGCCCGTGTATGACCCGCTCATGGACTCCACCGAGCTTCGCCACATTCTCGTTCGTCACGAGCAGGGTGCCGGCCACGCGGCCGAGGGGTACGCATCCTCGTCTGGCAAGGTCGGTGTCTGCATCGCGACCAGTGGCCCCGGTGCAACCAACCTCGTCACCGCCATTGCTGACGCGTACATGGACTCCGTTCCCCTGCTCGCCATCACCGGTCAGGTATTCAGCCACCTGATGGGAACCGACGCGTTTCAAGAGGCCGACATCGTGGGAATCACGATGCCGATCACGAAGCACTCATTCTTGGTGACCAAGGCGCAGGACATCCCGGCGACTCTCGCGGCTGCGTATCACATCGCCCAGACGGGTCGACCCGGGCCGGTGCTGGTTGACATCACGAAGGATGCCCAACAGGCCGACCTCGAATTCTCGTGGCCCCCGGTCATCGACTTGCCGGGCTACCGTCCGATTCTTAAGGCTCACGGCAAGCAGATTCAGGCCGCGGCCGAGCTCATCCTTGAGTCAAACTGCCCCGTGTTTTACGTGGGTGGCGGCATCGTTCGCGCTGGCGCATCCAAGCAGCTCAAGCAACTCGTCGAGCTCGTGGGCGCGCCCGTAGTGACGACGCTCATGGCCCGCGGTGCCTTCCCCGACACTCACCCGAACAACCTCGGCATGCCCGGCATGCACGGCACGGTTCCTGCGGTGTTGGCGTTGCAAGACGCAGACCTGCTCATCACGCTCGGCGCCCGTTTCGACGACCGCGTGACCGGCAAGGCTGCTCTCTTTGCGCCGAACGCCAAGGTGATTCACATTGATGTCGACCCAGCCGAGATCGGCAAGATTCGTCACGCCGATGTTCCGATTGTCGGTGACGCGAAAGATGTCATCACCGACCTCATCGAAACGTACAAAGAAACGGCCGGCAAGAAGCAGCCGGAGATGACCGAATGGTGGGCCAAGCTCAACAAATTGCGCGAGGAGTATCCGCTCGGATACAGCGAGCCCAGCGATGGCCTGCTATCTCCGCAATACGTGATTTCGCGCATCGGTGAGATCAGTGGCCCCGAAGCGATTTACGCCGCGGGCGTCGGTCAGCACCAGATGTGGGCTGCACAATTCATCAAGTATGAGCGCCCCAACGCGTGGCTCAACTCCGGTGGTGCCGGCACGATGGGCTATGCGGTTCCCGCGGCGATGGGTGCCAAGGTTGCGCAGCCCGACCGTGTGGTGTGGGCCATCGATGGTGACGGGTGCTTCCAGATGACCAACCAGGAGTTGGCCACCTGCACACTGAACAACATCCCGATCAAGGTCGCGGTGATCAACAACTCATCTCTCGGCATGGTTCGTCAGTGGCAGACCTTGTTCTATGACAGTCGCTATTCGCACACTGACCTCAACACCGGTCACGACACCGTGCGCGTGCCAGACTTCGTGAAGCTTGCCGAGGCCTACGGTGTGCTCGGTATTCGCGTGACGAAGGCAGAAGAAGTGGATGCGGCAATCAAGCTCGCACTCGAGACCAACGATCGCCCGGTTCTCATCGACTTCGTCGTGAGTGCCGACGCGATGGTGTGGCCAATGGTTCCGCAGGGCGTGAGCAACAGTTACGTGCAATACGCCAAAGACCACGCGCCCACCTGGGACATGGAAGAGTAAGGGAGACCGCAATGAGCACACACGTTCTGAGTCTCCTCGTGGAGAACAAGCCCGGCCTGTTGACGCGCGTCGCCGGCCTCTTCGCCCGCCGCGGCTTCAACATCGAATCTCTCGCCGTGGGTCACAGCGAAGTCGAGGGACTCTCGCGCATCACCGTTGTCGTCGATGTCGACCAGCTCCCGCTCGAACAGGTGACGAAGCAGCTCAACAAGCTCGTTAACGTCATCAAGATTGTTGAACTCGACTACGAACAGTCGGTTCAGCGCGAGCACATGCTCATCAAGGTGCGCGCCGACAATCAGACTCGCTCACAGGTACTCGAAGCGGTCACGCTGTTTCGCGCATCCGTGGTCGACGTTGCCAGCGACTCGATCGTCATCGAAGTGACGGGCAACTCGGGCAAGACGGGCGCACTGCTCAAGGTTCTCGAGCCATATGGAATCAAGGAGATCGCTCAGTCGGGTCTTCTTGCCATCGGCCGCGGGCCGAAGTCAATAACCGAACGCGTTTACAAGAACTAATCCAACTAACCTGTTCACGGCATGCTTTAGCCCCCAAACGAAAGAGACACCACAGTGGTCGAGATTCACTACGAAAAAGATGCAGACATCAGCCTGATCAAGGGCAAGAAAGTCGCCGTCATTGGCTACGGATCGCAGGGACACGCACATGCGCTCAACCTGCACGAATCAGGTGTCGAGGTCGTTGTCGGCCTGAAGCCCGGCTCGAAGTCGATCGTCAAGGCTGAAGAGGCCGGCCTCAAGGTGATGACCACCGAAGAAGCCGCCGCCTGGGGTGACGTCATCGTGATTCTCGCTCCCGACCAGGTGCAGCGGCACCTCTACAAGGACGACATCGAACCCAACCTCAAGCCGGGCAAGACGCTCGTCTTTGGTCACGGGTTCAACATCCGTTTCGGTTATATCTCTGCACCCGACGGCGTTGACGTCATTCTCGTCGCACCTAAGGGCCCCGGACACACGGTTCGTCGTGAGTACGTTGCCGGCCGCGGTGTTCCCGTGATTGTCGCCGTTGAAAAGGACGCATCGGGTCAGGCATGGAACCTCGCTTGGTCGTACTCGGCTGCCATCGGTGGCCTTCGCGCGGGTGGCATCAAGACCACGTTTACCGAAGAGACCGAGACAGACCTCTTCGGCGAGCAGGCGGTGCTCTGTGGTGGCACCTCACAGCTCGTTCAGTACGGTTTCGAGACGCTCGTTGAGGCGGGCTACCAGCCCGAAATCGCCTACTTCGAGGTTCTGCACGAGCTCAAGCTCATCGTCGACCTCATGTGGGAGGGTGGCATCGCCAAGCAGCGCTGGTCGATTTCTGACACCGCTGAGTATGGTGACTACGTTTCCGGTCCGCGTGTGATTGACCCCAACGTCAAGAAGAACATGCAGGCTGTGCTCGCCGACATTCAGTCGGGGGCATTCGCCCAGCGTTTCATCGACGACCAAGACGCCGGCGCACCGGAGTTCATGGAGCTTCGCGAGAAGGGTGCCTCGCACCCGATCGAGGCGGTCGGACGCAAGTTGCGCGGAATGTTCGCATGGCGCCCGCAGGACAAGGACTATGTGGAAGGCTCGGCCGCGCGCTAACGCGTGAGCTAAACGCCTCATGGCTTCTGACGACGACGCTCTGACGTGGGCTGGCGACCGAGAGGATCGCGCGCCTAACGTCAGGGCGTCCTCGTCGTCGAAGAAGCCCGCGGTAAAAAAGCCCGCGGCAAAGAAACCGGTTGCAAAGAAGCCGGCCGCGAAGAAGCCCGTGGCCAAGAAACCGGCCACCAAGAAACCAGCCGCCGCGAATGAAACCGTGTCGCTCGTTCACCCCTCCGTCGTTGGCGAGAAGCCCGACTCATCGCACGATGATGTCGACCCGTCGTTCGACGAGCTCGTGCAACCTGACCCGCCCGCGCAAACATCGGCGGGCGCCCTCGTCATGTACGGGCTCTTCGCCGGTGTGTACCTTCTGTTCTCGGTGGCGTGGTTGATCATCGCACTGAACCCACCCATCAACTTCTTCGACGTCGTGAGTTCGTTCATGTGGGTTGCGTCGCTGTGGTTCGCCACGCTCGGCGGCATCATTTGGTTTGTCTCAACATTCATCCTCGGGCGCAGTCGCGGCTTCGGCTGGAAGTTCATGATGCTTCTCATCGGGGTCGTCGTGCTCATCCCGTGGCCCTATCTGCACTTGGCGGTGCGATGAAACGCGGCTTCGGCGGGTGGTTGCTCGTCATTCTGTTCGGTGTGTTGCTCGGCCACGATGTGTGGGAGGGCGCCGGAAATGTCATCGGCAAGTACTTCGAGAGTCTGCAACTCGGGCTTGAACTCACTTGGGTTGGCTGGTTGATTCTCGGCACCAACTTGCTGGCACCCGTGGTGCTGTTCATCATCGGGCTCGTGGCAACGCGACGCAAGTCGTTTGGTGACGCGCTGCTCATCTGGATTCTTGCCGTGCTCGTTGCGGCAATCGCCGGTGCGGATGTTGTACTCGCCGGCAACGACTACACCCTCTTTTACACCGTCACCACCGGCAACTGACGGCTCTCAAAAGCTCGGGGGCAACCGGCCTCTCAGTGAAAATCCGCCCTGATGCCAAAAGGTAGAATTTGCTCGTGACCAAACCAATCGTGCTCATTGCTGAAGAACTCTCGCCCGCCACGATTGATGCGCTCGGTCCTGATTTCGACATCCGCACCGTCGACGGCACCGATCGACCGGCGTTGCTCGAGGCCGTTCGCACAGCATCCGCAATTCTGGTTCGGAGTGCGACGAAGGTCGATGCCGAGGTCATCGCGGCGGCGCCAGACCTCAAGGTGATCGCACGAGCTGGCGTGGGTCTCGACAATGTTGATATCAAGACGTCTACCGAAGCCGGCGTGATGGTGGTTAACGCTCCGACGTCGAACATCATCTCGGCCGCCGAGCTCACCGTTGGCCACATCTTGAGTCTTGCCCGCCACATCCCGTCAGCACACGCGGCGCTGGCCGACGGAAAGTGGAAACGCAGCGCTTACACCGGCACCGAACTTTTTGAAAAGACCGTCGGCATCATCGGACTGGGTCGAATTGGCGCATTGATTGCCGCTCGCCTGCAGGCATTCGACATGAAGGTCGTCGCGTACGATCCGTATGTCACCTCGGCGCGCGCCCAGCAGTTGGGAGTGCAGTTGTTGCCACTCGACGAGTTGCTCGCCGAGAGCGACTTCATGACGATTCACATGCCCAAGACTCCCGAAACAACGGGCATGATTGGCACGGCTCAGCTCAAGGCGATGAAGAAGACCGCATATGTGGTCAATGTAGCCCGCGGTGGTCTCATCGACGAGGATGCCCTGCACGACGCCCTCGTCGCGGGCGAGATTGCCGGCGCAGGCCTCGACGTGTTCGTGAACGAGCCACCCACCGACTCGAAGTTGCTCGCGCTGCCGAACGTTGTGGTCACACCTCACCTCGGGGCATCCACCGATGAGGCTCAAGAAAAGGCGGGCATCTCGGTCGCCAACTCGGTGCGCCTCGCGCTCGGCGGCGACCTCGTGCCCGACGCGGTCAACGTTGCGGGTGGCGTCATCGATCCGTACGTGCGCCCGGCCATCCCGCTGTTTGAAAAACTGGGCCAGGTTTTCTCTGGGTTAGCGCACTCGAGCCCGTTGACAAGTGTCGACGTTGAGGTGCGCGGAGAAATCACGCAGTACGACACATCGGTTCTTCGACTTGCCGCACTCAAGGGCATCTTCACAAATGTGGTCAGCGAGTCGGTCTCCTACGTGAACGCTCCGCTTCTGGCTGAGCAGCGCGGTATCGAAGTGCGCACATTCACGCACGAAGACAGCCCGGAATATCGCACGGTGCTCTCATTGCGCGGCGCGCTCAGTGATGGCACTCAGGTCTCGGTGTCGGGCACGCTGGTTGGCACCAAGCAAACCCAGAAGATTGTCGAGATCAACGGCTACGAAGTGGATGTGCCCATCGACGACCACCTCATCGTGATGCAGTACACCGACCGCCCCGGAATCGTTGCCATCTACGGCAAGGAATTTGGCGACGCAAACATCAACATCGCCGGCATGCAGATTGCACGCCAAGAGCTGGGGGGCAAGGCGCTCAGCGTGCTCACGGTTGACTCCCCGGTTCCATCTGCGCTGCTCGAGAAAGTGCGCAAGGCCATTGACGCCGACGTGATGCTCGAAGTCGACATCACAGACTGACCCCAGAACAGAGAGAACGCACGATGACGAAATCACTCAAGCTTGCGGTGATCCCTGGTGACGGCATCGGCCCCGAGGTGGTTGCCGAAGGCCTCAAGATTCTCGATGCCGTTGCGGCTGCCGAGGGCATCACGTTCACGAAGAAGATGTTCTCGCTCGGAGCGGATCGCTACTTGGAAACGACCGACGTTCTCACCGAAGAAGACTTGGGTGCGATTCGCGACAACGACGCAATCTTGCTCGGAGCTGTCGGCGGCACGCCCGGTGACCCGCGCATCCCCGCTGGCATCATCGAGCGCGGCCTCTTGCTCAAGCTGCGGTTTAGTCTCGACCACTATGTCAACCTGCGCCCGACGCAGATTTTGCCCGGAGTGGTCAGCCCGCTCGCGAATCCCGGCGCAGTCGACTTCGTCGTTGTGCGCGAGGGAACAGAAGGCCCGTACGTCGGCAACGGCGGAGTGGTGCGCGAAGGCACGCCAGCCGAGGTCGCCAACGAACTCTCGGTCAACACGGCCTACGGCGTCGACCGCGTGGTTCGCTACGCGTTCGAGTTGGCAATGAAGCGTCGCAAGAAGCTCACCTGGGTTCACAAGACCAACGTGCTCGTGCACGCCGGCGGCTTGTGGACACGTTCGGTTGCGCGCATCGCTCCCGAGTTTCCTGACGTCGCCGTCGACTACCTGCACGTGGATGCGGCAACCATCTTCTTCGTCACCGACCCGTCGCGCTTCGACGTGATTGTCACCGACAATCTGTTTGGCGACATCCTCACCGACCTTTCGGGTGCGATTGGCGGAGGCATCGGTCTCGCGGCGAGCGGAAACATCAACCCGACGAACGCGTTTCCGAGCATGTTCGAACCCGTTCACGGTTCGGCACCCGACATCGCCGGTCAGCAGAAGGCTGATCCCACGGCGACGATTCTGTCGGTCGCCATGTTGTTCGATCACTTTGGTTTCGCCGACGCCAGCGCACGCATCAAGCAGGCGGTGGCGGATGACCTCGCCGAGCGCGACGGATCAGCTCGTGCCACCGCTGAAGTGGGCGACGCGATTTTGGCTCGCCTCAAGTAGCGTAAAGACAGAGGAAGGAAGTCACCATGGCTCGCAACGACACAACGACATTTCCGGTCAGCTTTACGCTGACGCCATCGACGTCGGCCCGCGTGGAGGCTCACCGAGACGAAATTCTTGCAGACCCCGGATTCGGCAACTACTTCACCGATCACATGATTGAGATTGACTGGACCGTCGACGAAGGTTGGCACAACGCACAGGTAAAGCCGTATGGTCCGCTCAGCATCGAGCCCGGTTCGGCCGTCTTGCACTACGGACAAGAGATTTTTGAAGGGCTGAAGGCCTACCGCCATGCCGACGGTTCAGTCTGGACATTCCGTCCCGACGCCAACGCCCGTCGTCTCGCTCGCTCGGCCCGCCGCCTCGCTCTGCCCGAGTTGTCGGTCACTGACTTCATCGAATCGATTCGTCAGATTGTCGAGATTGACAACGCGTGGGTGCCATCTGCACCCGAGACGAGCCTCTACCTTCGCCCGTTCATGATTGCGAACGAGAACTTCCTTGGCGTTCGCGCGGCACACCGCGCGGCCTACTACGTCATCGCTAGCCCTGCTGGTGCCTACTTCAAGGGTGGGGTCGCGCCCATCAAGATCTGGCTCACCACCGAGTACACCCGCGCCGGTCGCGGTGGCACGGGCGCAGCAAAGTGTGGCGGCAACTACGCCGCGAGCCTGGTCGCACAAGCCGACGCCTACGACCGCGGATGCGCACAGGTGCTTTTTCTCGACGCAGACACTGGCACAAAGGTGGAAGAACTCGGCGGCATGAATGTCTTTCTCGTGAAGAAGGACGGCACGTTGGTGACCCCTCGACTGACCGGGTCGATTCTTGAGGGCATCACGCGCGACTCAATCATCACGTTGGCTCGCGAACGCGGGCACACCGTGGAGGAGCGCGACATCACCATTAACGAATGGCGTGATGGTGTCGAATCCGGTGACATCACCGAGGTTTTTGCCTGTGGCACCGCGGCAGTCGTGACCCCTATTGGCCAGGTGCTCTCCGACGACTTCTCAATCGGCGACCCGACCGCACCTG
>JBIISS010000183.1:0-3046 GCA_044340895.1 Microbacteriaceae bacterium | reverse complement strand
TCAGCCGCTGTTCGCCCCAAACATTTTGATTGGTTTCGCTCGCGTTGAAGGCCGCTCGGTAGGCATCATCGCCAACCAGCCGAGCCAGATGGCCGGAACTCTCAACATTGAAGCCGGCGAGAAGGCCAGTCGGTTCGTTCGCTTCTGTGATGCATTCTCAATTCCGATTCTCACGCTCGTCGACGTACCGGGCTACCTGCCCGGGACCGACCAAGAGTGGACTGGAGTCATTCGACGCGGAGCCAAGTTGCTCTACGCCTACGCCGAAGCGACCGTTCCCCTCGTGACCGTCATTACCCGCAAGGCTTACGGCGGGGCATACATCGTGATGGGCTCCAAGCAACTCGGGGCAGATCTGAACTTCGCATGGCCAACGGCTGAAATCGCCGTGATGGGCGGTCAGGGCGCGGTCAACATTCTGTACCGCGACAAAATCAAGGCAGCCGAAGAAGCCGGCGAGGATGTCGCGGCCGTGCGCACCAAGCTCGCAAACGAGTACACCTACAACGTGGCAAGCCCGTTCTTGGCCGCCGAGCGCGGCGAGCTCGACGGCGTGATTGAACCGGCTGCGACCCGGGTCGCGGTCCTGAAGGCTTTCCGTGCCCTGCGCGGGAAGCGCTCGAGCCTGCCGCCGAAGAAACACGGGAACATCCCGCTCTAATGGTTGATTTGGCGAGCGCGACAAGCGAAGAGTTCGACGACTACGAACTGCACCTTCAAGACAAGGTGCGATTCATAACGAGAGGTGTCACCCCGGAGCAAAAGGCGGCGGTGATTGTCGCGCTGGACAAACTCGTCGATGAGGAGTCAGCCCTCGAACACGGTTTGTCCGACGTGAATAGCTCGATGTGGGAGAAGCGCCGCAAGGGACTTCGCGAAAACGTGTGGCTCACACGCAGTTTTGAAGACGACTTCACGGGCTAAGCATGTCTAATCCTCTTGGCATTCACGCAGGTCGCTTCACAAACGAGTTCACGGAAGCGCAAAATAAGTCGTACACCGAAGCATTCGGTGCGATAACGACCGCGATGGCGGAAGCAATGGCCGAACAACTACCAGCTTCGTCGGACCGGGTACAGCAACTGATCAAGCAGCACTATGACTTCTGTCTTCAATTCTGGAAGCCCACGCGCGAGGCGTACAAGAGCCTCGCAATGAGCTACATCTTGCCGTCGGAGTACCGTGACGCTTACGAGGCCGTGGCTCCTGGGCTCAGCAAGTATCACTACGACGCGATTGTCGTGTGGGCGGACGAGAACCTCTAGCCGCGCACGAAACGCGCAACGGCCTCGACGTGGTGCGTGTGCGGGAACAAGTCGTGCGCCTCGAGATGGACTAACTCGTAGCCGTGCGTGGAGAGCAGTTGCGCATCCCGCGCCAACGCCACCGGGTCACAGGCGACATAGACAATTTGGGTAGGTGCGAGTTCTCCCAGCGCATCGACAACCGATCGGCCTGCACCCGACCGCGGTGGGTCAAGCACGACTGTGGCCGCGTTCAGCCTCGAACGGTCCGTGGCCGACGCCGTGGCAACGAGGTCGTTGAGAAAGTGATCAACCCGGGCGGTGACGGCACGCGCGCCCACCCAGTCGGCCAAGTTGTCTGCAGCGAATTCGGTGGCCTCTTCATCGAGCTCAACGCTCGTAATTCGAGTGGTTGAGCCGAATGCGTCCCCGACGGCAGCAGCGAGCAATCCGACACCTCCATAGAGGTCGAGATTCGCCGCACGCGGATCAAAAGCCTGGTCGTCTATGGCGCGTGTTACCGCCTCCGTCAGCACCTTGGCGGCGCGACGGTGCACCTGCCAGAATCCGGATGCGCGAAGTCGAAACTCTCGTTCGCCCACTCGTTGCACGATCACGGGTGCCTTGGAGGTATCACCCGCTCGCGTCTCCATGGCAACGATTCCACTGTCCGTGTCGGCGAACGAAACACCCTGCACCCCCTTGAGGGACGCTCCGAGTGGAGCGGACTCCTGAATCCGGCGGGTGGCCAGCGGAAGACTGGCGACCGTGACAACGCGATGGCTGCGACTCGCGAATGGCCCAACGCGACCCTCGTCGTCAACGTGCAAGAACTCGCGTGTTCGATAGCCCAGTCCGTTTGTCTCGTCGTCTCCGGGAGCCGATTGCACGGCCACTGTGGCATCTACTTTTGCCATGCGTGAGAGGGAATCGGTCAGCACGAACGCCTTGAGTTCGCGCTGATGTTCGAGGTCAATGTGCCCGAAGTCGGCGCCGCCCGGTCGTTCCGCCGGATCCCGATGCACACTCGCCTCTGGCCAGACGTGATCACGTCGATGCTCTGACGCAGTGAGAACCGCGACGGTGTCCGCCCGCCAAAAACTTTTTTGGGAATCATCGGAGATGCGCGCTCGCACGGTCTCACCGGGAATTGCATCCGCAACAAAAATCACTCGTCCTTCCTGGCGTGAAACAAAAACTCCACCGTGAGCGACGTTGGTAATGTCGAGGTCGACCTCGGTTCCGATAAACCCGGCCGTCTTCGTCACGATGGGTCGGCGGTTGCGCGGTCTCTGGCTCATAGGTTCGAGCATCCCACACTCACGACATGTCACGACCGAACGGACAGTACAGCCCATGAAGCTCTACCTGGCATCGACATCTCCAGCCCGTCTCGCCACGTTGCGGGCCGCCGGAATCGAGCCCATTGTTGTTCCGAGTGATGTTGACGAAGACGCAGTCGTGGCGTCTGCCGAGCTCGACCGTGGTCATGTGCTCGAACCTGCCGAAATGGTTCTTCTTCTCGCGCGTGCAAAGGCGGAGGCCGTGATTGCGTCCGACATGACCGGCATGATTCTCGGTGGCGATTCCGCGTTCGTGCTTGACGGCGTCACCTACGGAAAGCCGCACGAACCGCACATCGCTCGCGAACGCTGGGTGACGCAACGTGGACGCACGGGTGAACTCTTTAGCGGCCACTGGTTGATTCACGTGGCCGACGGCACAGAAGTGAACGCTGTGGGCGAGGTGGCTGTTGCCGGCGTGACGTTTGCATCTGACATTTCGGATGCCGAACTCGACGC
>JBIISS010000182.1:0-3077 GCA_044340895.1 Microbacteriaceae bacterium | reverse complement strand
ATTGCGGACAAATACTCGAACAGTGCGTCGTCCCATGCGCGCATGGGCTTCATGCCTATTGTCGCCCACGAATCGTGACTGAGAACTGAGTAGTGCGGTCGTGGGGCGGTTCGAACAAATGACGAAGAATCCGTCGGCTGAATGCGATCGGGATCCAGCCCAGATAACTCGAACACGCGCCGCGCCAGACCGAACCACGTGGTCTCGCCCGCGTTCGTTCCGTGAAAAATACCGGACGGAACGCCCGCGTTTACGAGATCGGCGATTCGGTTCGCCAGGTCTCGGGACCACGTGGGCTGGCCGCGTTGGTCATCCACCACCTGAAGCGTGTCTCGCTCGTTGCTCAACCGCAATATCGTGTCGACAAAATTCGGTCCGTGCTCGCCATAGAGCCACGCCGTGCGAACAATTGCCGTTCCGTCGGCGTGCGCTGCGAGAACCAGTTCTTCGCCCATGGCCTTTGTGCGGCCGTAAGCAGAGATGGGATCGCGCCGAGTCGCCTCGGCGTAGGGAGAAGTCGCGGACCCGTTGAATACGTAGTCGGTCGAGAGGTGAATGAGGCGAGCACCGACTTCGCGGGCGGCAACGGCCAAGTTCTGTGCCCCGCTCGCGTTGACACCGAAGGCCACATCTTCGTTTGACTCGGCGTCGTCCACCTGTGTGTATGCGGCGGTGTTAATGACGACGTCGTGCCCGGCAACCGCGCTTAGTACGGCATCGGCGTTTTCAATGTCCAGTTCGGCGCGCGACAGAGCGGAAACACTGTGAGCTGACAAACAATCGACAACATCAGTGCCGAGCATGCCGGTCGCACCGGTGACGAGAATGTGCACCATGTCTAGCCGAGCGCAGCGCGAGCCTTCAACGGCTCCCACCAGTCGCGGTTGTCGCGGTACCACTGCACCACGTCAGCAAGCCCCTGCGCGAATGGAACCTGGGGCTCGTAGCCCAATTCGGACCGAATCTTCGAGATATCAACCGAGTAGCGCAGATCGTGACCGAGGCGATCGGCGACGCGATCAACATATGACCAGTCCTTGCCGGTTGCCTCCAGCAGCATCTCGGTGAGTTCCTTGTTGGTGAGTTCGGTGCCGCCGCCAATGTTGTACACCTCGCCGGCACGACCGCCGGTCAGCACCATGGCGATTCCGCGGCAGTGGTCATCAACGTGGAGCCAGTCACGAACGTTGTTGCCCTCCCCATAAAGAGGGACGTGCTTGTCGTCAATCAGGTTGGTGACGAACAGCGGGATGACCTTCTCGGGAAAATGGAAGGGCCCGTAGTTGTTGCTGCAGCGCGTAATCGAAACATTCAGACCGTGCGTGCGGTGGTACGCGCGAGCCAACAGGTCTGATCCGGCCTTGGATGCCGAATAGGGCGAGTTTGGCTCGAGGGGCCAGTTTTCTGGCCACGAACCTTCGTTGATCGAGCCATACACCTCGTCGGTGGAGACGTGCACAAAACGGGGCAGGTCGTGTCGCAGTGCCGCATCGAGCAAGCGCTGAGTTCCGACAACGTTCGTTTCAACGAAGATGGATGCGTCGCGCACGGACCGGTCCACGTGGGATTCGGCGGCGAAGTGCACCACCGCGTCGAGCCCGGGGTAGAGCGTGTCAAGCAGCGCGGCGTCACGAATGTCGCCCTTGACGAAGCTGTAACGAGGTGAGTCAGCGACCGCCGCAAGGTTGGCCAGATTTCCCGAGTAGGTCAGCGCATCGAGAACGACCACTTCGGCCCCTTCGAGACCGGGATAGCTGTCGGTCAAGACCTTGCGCACAAAGTTCGACCCGATGAAGCCGGCACCGCCGGTGACAAGAATTCGCACTCCCGAATTCTAGTGGCGGGCTAATCGATAGGCTTGGCGCGTGGAAATCCGTGAGCTGAAGATTGCCGGCGCATTCGAAGTGACGCCGAAACAGTTCGCCGACGACCGCGGCGTTTTTCTCGAGACCTATCGGTTCGATGCGCTCACCGAAGCGGTCGGGCACCCCATCGACGTGCGTCAGGCCAACACCTCGGTTTCACGCAAGGGCGTGGTTCGGGGCATCCATTTTGCAGAGGTGCCACGTGGCCAAGCAAAATACGTGACGGTTGCTCGTGGCGCAATCATGGATTACTGCATAGACATTCGCGTGGGATCACCCACGTTTGGCCAGTGGGATGCGGTTTTGCTCGATGACGTCGACCGTCGATCTGTCTACGTGTCTGAAGGACTCGGACACATGTTCGTTGCTTTGACCGACGATGCGACCGTGACGTACCTCGTTTCCGATGTCTTTCAGCCGACGCGCGAACACGGAATTAGTCCACTTGACGCGGCTATCGGCCTGACCTTTGATTTACCCGAATCCGAGCTCGTCTTCAGCGAGAAGGATGCGAAAGCTCCCACTCTCGCCGAAGCCCGCGATCTCGGACTGCTGCCCACGTACGACGAGTGTCTCGCCTGGTACGCGAGCCTGAACACCGGAAGGTAGAGCACCATGCGCGGGATAATTCTGGCCGGTGGCTCCGGCACACGTTTGTGGCCAATCACTAAGGGCATCTCTAAACAGCTCATGCCCATTTACGACAAGCCCATGGTCTACTACCCGCTCTCGACGCTCATGATGGCTGGAATCAACGAGGTGCTTGTCATCACGACGCCCGAATACAACGACCAGTTCCGCGCGTTGCTCGGCGACGGGTCCGCTTTGGGAATGCGTATCGAGTACGCGAGCCAGCCGTCACCAGACGGGCTTGCCCAGGCGTTCATCATTGGAGAAGAGTTCATCGGCGAGGAGTCGGTCGCGCTCGTTCTTGGTGACAACATTTTCCACGGAGCCGGGCTTGGCGGAGCCTTGAGTGGCAATGCCGACATTGACGGTGCGTTGATTTTTGCGTACCACGTTGCTGAGCCGAGTGCGTATGGCGTCGTTGAGTTCGACAAAAACTACAAGGCCGTCTCGATTGAAGAGAAGCCGACTGCACCGAAGAGTAACTTCGCCGTGCCCGGTCTCTACTTTTATGACAACCAGGTCATTGAGATCGCAAAGGGCATCACGCCGAGTGCGCGTGGCGAACTCGAGATCAGTTCTGTC
>JBIISS010000181.1:0-3089 GCA_044340895.1 Microbacteriaceae bacterium | reverse complement strand
AGCCACCTCCATGGGCATGTTGGCGCAACGGCTTGGAACAAGTAAGTCTGCAATCTATTACCACGTCTCAGGTAAAGAAGATCTTTTGCGTCTGGCACTCGACCGAGCGTTGAGCGAACTGGAACTTGTGCTCACCAAAGAAATGGCCAGAAGTGGCGACGCCGGGGATCGGCTCCGCTTTGTGCTTCGTGGCGCGGTCGAAGTCCTCGTCAAGGATCTCCCCTATGTCACACTTCTTCTTCGGCTTCGCGGCAACACCGAAGTTGAGCGCCAAGCATTGGCGCGCCGCCGAGAATTCGATCGCGCCGTCGCCGAGCTCGTTGAACAAGCGAGAGATGACGGCTCGTTGCGTGCCGATATTGATGCGCGCACCACGACGCGACTCCTTTTCGGCATGATCAACTCAATCGTGGAGTGGTATCGCCCCGGCGGCCCCATCACACCTGAACACCTCGCCGACGACGTGATTAGCGTTGCCTTCGACGGACTCGCCACGGCTCGTTGACTAGTCCTCTTTTGCCACCAAGGTCAGAACGTCGTAGGTCGCGACGGTTTCGTCTGCCTGGTTCACCAAAACGGCATCCCATCGCACCTCGCCATAGGTCTCGTTCTCTCGTGGCGTGATTTGCTTCGCCGTGAGAGTGACCTTGACTCGATCCCCGGGTGACACGGGAGTGAGGAATCGCAGGTTCTCGAGCCCGTAGTTCGCAAGCACCGGGCCTGGGGCGGGATCGACGAACAGTCCCGCTGCCCACGCCAACAAAAGGTAACCGTGAGCGACACGACCGGGGAAGAACGGGTTAGCCGCCGCTGCCTCTTCGTCAGTGTGCGCGTAAAAGGTGTCCCCGGTGAATTCAGCGAAGTGCCCGATGTCTTCGAGGGTTATCTCGCGCTCTTCCGACACGATACGGTCACCAATGCGTAGTCGAGAGATTGGCTTGCGGAAGGGATGCTCGCCCTCGACCACTTCGGCGCCGCCGCGCCACTGCTCGGTCAGGCTGCTGAGCACGTCGGGTGAACCTTGCAACGCGACTCGACGCATGAAGTGCTTGACGGCACGGATACCGCCCAATTCTTCTCCCCCGCCCGCCCGGCCAGGGCCGCCGTGGACCAGGTGAGGCACCGGGGATCCGTGCCCCGTCGAAGTGCGGGCGACATCACGATCGAGCACGAGTATGCGACCGTGGAACGGAGCGATGAGTGAGACTGTTCGTTCGACGAACGAACGGTCGTGACTGCAGACTGTAGCCACGAGCGACCCGCCGCCACGATTGGCCAGCCTGGCCGCGTCATCCGGCGACGTGTAGGTGACAATCGACGCCACCGGACCAAAAGCTTCTATCTCATGCACTGCGTCAGAATCCGCATCATCGAAGCGAAGCAGAATGGGCGCGACGAACGCTCCGTCGGAAGCCGGGGCCACTTCGCCACTGACGAGTCGCACATGAGGGACTTCGGCATCTCCGAAGACGATTCGGCCGCCACCAGCAATGAGTGCGTCGACGTTTCGCACGACGTCTTCTCGCTGTTCAGTGCTTGCGAGTGGACCCATCGTCGTTCCCTCTGCGCGCGGATCGCCGAGCACAGTGCGGGCGGTAATCCGCGCAGCTATTGCCGAGATCAGGTCATCTGCGACGGCTTCCGGGACGATGATGCGACGGATGCTCGTGCACTTCTGACCGGCCTTCGTGGTCATCTCGGCCACAACGGAAGCAACGAACGCGTCGAATTCGGGCTCGTCTGCCGTAACATCCGGACCGAGAATTGCCGAATTCAACGAATCCGCCTCTGCGGTAAAACCGATGCCCTTCCGAATGATGCCGGGGTGAACCGCGAGACCGGCTGCTGTGTCAGCCGATCCAGTGAATGACACGTGATCGCGAACATCGAGCAGGTCAAGTGCCTGCCGAGCCCCCCCGCACACGAGCTGGAGCGCACCGTCGGGAAGTAGACCCGAGTTGACCATAACTCGAACGGTCGCCTCAGTAAGTGTCGCCGTAGGTGAAGCGGGCTTGACGATGGAAGGAACGCCGGCGAGGAAGGCTGGTGCAAACTTCTCGAGCATGCCCCAGACCGGAAAATTGAAGGCGTTGATTTGAAACGAGACACCCGAAATGCGCTCGTATACGTGCTGGCCGCCAAAAGATCCGTCTTTCGAGAGGTTTTCATGCGCGCCGTCGACAATGCGCGTGTGGGTATTTGGCAATTCCCTGCGGCCCTTTGACGAATACGTGAACAACACGCCGATGCCACCATCGATGTCGACGAGGGAGTCCCGCCGGGTCGCTCCCGTGCTATCGCTCACCACATAGAGTTCCTCTTTTGCCTCGGTCAACGCCGCACCGAGTGCTTTGAGAATGAGCGCGCGCTGGTGGAAAGTCAGCTCGCCAAGGGAACGCTGACCCACTGTGCGGGCATGGTCAACTGCGCCCGCGAGGTCGAGCCCATCACTCCCAACGAACGCAAGAACCTCGCCCGTCGACGCGTCCCGGATTGGCGAGCCCGACTCGGCCTTCCACCATTTGCCCTGCACATAACTGGGTAGTACCTCGATGTCGACGGCGGTCATAGTCATGATGTGCTTTCCTTAGCTTGATGAACGGTCGGTAGAATGACGTCATGACGTACCAGCCATGGACGATTGAGCTCGGGGCCCTCGACAACAAACTCGGCATTGTGGTTCTTGAAGAGTCTGCTGAGCGCGTGGTTGCGACGATGCCCGTGCAGGGCAACACACAGTCGTTTGGACTTCTGCACGGAGGCGCCTCGCTGGCGTTCGGTGAGGCACTGGGCTCGTGGGCCGCTGTCATCCACGCAAGTTCGCTCGGCAAAAACGCCGTGGGATTGGATATCAGCGGGACCCATCATCGCGGCGTGCGCGAGGGAATCATTACGGGAGTGGCCACGGCTATTCGATTGGGAAATACTGTGACGAGTCATGAGGTCGTGATGACAGATCAGACTGGCGCTCGACTGTGCACGGTGCGCATCACGAACCTCATCGTTGAGAAGCGTTAATCGCCCCATCGATAAAACCCTTCTCCGCTCTTGCGCCCGAGCTTGCCTTCTTCGACCATCTTTCGCAGAAG
>JBIISS010000017.1:0-10608 GCA_044340895.1 Microbacteriaceae bacterium | reverse complement strand
ACCCAGTCGACGGCGGCAACGGATCCGTCTTCTGTTGAACGCACGAAGGTTGGACCGATATCGCGCATCCACGCGTCATTCAATGGCGCGGCAATAATGTCCACTTGTGGGTCGAGCCATTCCCGCGCAACCTTGACATCCGCCGGGTCAACAATCATCGTGACCGGCTCAAACCTCACGACGGCGTTAGCAACGCTGGCCCACGCCCCGCGTGCCTCGTCATGCTCTTCTGGAGTTTCACCCAGCGTGTAGCCGCTCGACGGCCACGCCATCCATGTGCGCTCGTGCTTCTCCCATTCCGCAGGCATGCGCCATGCGGGAGTCGAGGCTGAGCGAGGCATGCTACTTATCTTCCATGGAGTCGAGGATCTGCACCAGAGTCTCGAAGTCGGTTAATGGGTTAACGATTGAGAACCGCGTGTTTGGTTCTCCCTGGTGGGAACTCGGCACGACGAATGCGATGCCATCGTTGAGAAGCTTCGCTGACCAATGCGCGTAGTCTGCCGCCACCCAGCCATCGCGCGTAAATACGACGTTCGACAACTCTGGCCGGCGAACCAACTTATAGCCCGGTCGTCGTTCGATCTCGTCAGCGATGTCATGAGCGAGCTGGATGTTCGCCTCGATCGCCTCGCGATATGCGCCCGCGCCGTGCGTGGCCAGCGAGAACCACAGCGGCAAACCACGGGGGCGGCGCGACAAGTGATACGCGTAGTCACTCGGGTTCCAGTCGCCCGTTTCGGTCAGAACGTCGAGATACTCTGCGTGTTGCGTGTGAGCCGCTTTTCCGAGCAGGGGGTCACGGTAAATCAGCGCGCAGGCATCAAACGGTGCGAATAGCCACTTGTGGGGGTCGACGATAAACGAATCGGCAAGTTCGACACCATCAAAGAGGTGGCGTGATTTCGGTGCGAGCATGCCGGAAAGTCCGTAGGCGCCATCGACGTGGAACCAGGCACCGTGCGCCTGAGCAACTTCACCGACCGATCGCAGGTCGTCGACGATACCGAAGTTCGTGGTGCCACCCGTTGCGACCACGGCGAACACACCGTCCCAATCGCTGACGGCCGCTTCGACCTCGTGGCCGTGCATTTTCCCTGTTGGGTTGATTGGTACCGGGATGATCTCAACATCCATCACGCGTGCGGCCGCCTTCAGGCTCGAGTGTGCTTCCGCGCTGCAAACGAATGACCATCGGTGCGGCATTGATTCACCCGCGCGTTCACGAGCCACCCGGGCGGTGTGCCGAGCAGCAACGAGTGCTGACAGGTTTCCCAGCGTGCCACCCTGCACGAAGACGCCCCCGGCGCCATCTGGAAGTCCCGCTTCACGGGCAAGCCAGCGCAAAACCTCGTTCTCTGCGAAGACCGCACCAGCGCCCTCGGCCCACGACCCGCCGTAGATACTCGAGGCGGAGACGACGAGATCGAACAGGGTCGAAGCTTCAGTAGGAGCCGCTGGGATAAAGGAAAGGAAGGCGGGGTTATCAACCGAGATGCACGACGGCGCCAGGATTTCTTCGAAGAGCTTCAGCGCAGTGAGCCCGCCGATGCCGTCTTCCGTCACGGTCGGGGGCATCAGGGCCGCCAATTCCTCGGGGGTTTTTGAGATATCCAGCGGAACGGGCGCGTAATTCATGCGCCGACGCGCGTAATCGAAGACCTCTTCGCGCAACTTTAGGGTGTCGACGTCGAGAGCGTGCATGCGCCCAGAGGAGTGATTTGTCATGGCGAGAATCGAGCCTAGTCTCACCCGCGACACGCCCAAAGTGACCCCATATCTTGTGGAATGACAAAGATGTGATTCCGGTTATATAGTGGGAATCCACCGCAACTGCGGAAGAGGCCATTTGCCTCGTCAGACGCGAAGAAACATAAGGAGGCGACCATGGAGTTCGAAGGAAACGACACCGTAGGTGGTTACGCCGTGCCCGTCGACCCGATGGACATGCTGCAGTGCGACAGCTGCCAGTAGGCATCAGACCACACTCGCTCTAGCGAGACGTGAAAACCTCGATCTTTTTGGTCGAGGTTTTCGCCATTTCGATACTCTGAGGTCATGCTTCAACGCAGCTTGGCGAGGATGCGGTCCGACATCGGTCAGATTGCTGGCAGCCAGGCGCTGTCCCTCGCCGTGCTGCTTCCGGGTCTTGTGCTCATCACGCTGGGTACAGCATTTGCTGATATCCGGAATCTTGGCGACTACGACGAGGCATGGATTGTCGTCGCCGTTCAGGCTTTCGTCGCCGCGCTCGCCATTTTCTTTGTGACTGGTCTACCCGTGCGGTTTCTGCGTGGCCAACTGCGCGTCGCGATGATCTTGTGCGTCTACGCGTTGACTGAAGTCGCTCGAACCGTCGTTGTGCAAAGCCAAGCACTGCAGCGCGGGCTCATCGAAAACGTGTCGTGGCCTGCACAAGTCTTGATTGCAGTGTTCATTGGTCCCGCAATGTACGGGGTCGCTTCGCTCGCCATCAATCAGTCTCATGAATTTCGAATACGAGTTGCCGAGCTGACCGCACGCACATCGTTATTGCAGACAACACTGGCTCGAACCGAGATCGATGCCAAGATTTCCCGGCGCGAAATTGTGACGTCTGCGAAGAATGCGATTCGCACGGCGCTGAACAAATCGCTCGGTGCATCCGGCAGGGTCGTCCCTAGTGCTGAGAAGATTCGCGCGCTTCTTGATGTCTCAGATGACGTCGTTCGACCACTTAGTCGTGAATTGAGATATCGCCATGGCTCCTTTTCGGGAATCGCCGAGGAACCTGTGCGAGCGAAGTTTCACGTGTGGCAAGTCCTTGAACTCGCCTCGACCGTGAGGCCGTTTCAAGCCATCGAAACAATCGTCATCGGCGCAATTCTTGCCGTTGGCGTGGGCATTCCCAACGCGCCACTGCTCGTCGGTCTGACGGGACTCGTCATCTTGCTTGCGCTCACATTCGGGCTTGTCGCTCTGGCCGACCGAGTTCTGACGCGAGTACTCCGGAGGCTTCGGCTGCCCGCGCGTCTCGCGGTTCTGGTTCCGACGTACATGGCGTTGTGCATCCCCGACGCGTTGGCTGTGGCACTGCTCAATGGGTTACAGGGCGGGCTGCTGGTGTCGTTCATCGTCTACTCGATGTTTGCCGGGTCCCTCATCCTCTGGTACTTGGCCACGATGTCGGGCGTAGAGAAAGGCTATGCCGACGTCCTTGAACAGGTCCGTGGAGTAAATCGCCGACTTGAGTGGGCGGTCGCACGTGTGAATGCGCGTCTGTGGACTGACCAAAAGGAGCTGTCGCGCATCCTGCACAACGACGTGCAAGGTGTTCTCGTGGCCACCGCGTTCCGCATGCAACGCGACCTCGATGCCGGAATTGATTCGGAAGTCGACTCTCTTGCCGTTCGCCAAGCAGTGTTGGACACCCTCAGTAATCCGACGACAGACTCGACGCCACCCATCGAAACCGCGTTAGCCCACGAGCAAGAGCGTTGGGCAGGTGTGCTTGAGATCGCTCTGGATGTCGACGAGGCGACGCAACGCATCGTGAATCACGATCGCGACGCGCGCCGGGTCATTCTCGACCTCGTTCACGAGTTTCTGGTGAACTCGCTCAAGCATGGCAAGGCGCGGTCGGCGCGTATGTGGATGAGGCCGACAACGCGCGGGACGATGGATATCTCGCTATACAACGACGGTGCGCCCATGGCCCCCGACTTCACGCCAGGGCTCGGTGTTGAGCTCGCCCAGTCCGTTTCCGTCTCGTTGCGTATGCCGCCGCATCTCACCGGTGTTGAGTTGCGCATCGAGATACCCTGCGACGGCACGGAAGCATACGTCGGCGCGCCCTCGTCGCCCGTGTTTGTCGCAACGACACCTCGCTAGGCTTGCTCGCATGGCTGTGAATCCCGCTATCGAAGGTCGCATCTTGCCACCCGCCGAGCCGTACTTGGTTGGCCGCGAGAAGATTCGCGAGTTTGCCCGCGCCGTGTTGGCCACAAACCCGATCAATTTCGACGTGGACGCGGCGATTGCAGCCGGTCACGCCGACCTGGTTGCGCCACCGACATTTGCAATCGTCGTTCAAGAAAAGACCCTTGCCCAGTTGTTGGCTGAACCCGACGCGGGAATCGACTTTAGCCGTGTCGTGCACGGCGACCAACGCTTCACCTACACGCGCCCAATTGTGGCGGGCGACGAGTTGACGGCACAGTTGACGGTCGCATCGGTCAAGAGCCTTGGCGGCCACAACATGATCACCGCTGTCTCAGAAATGACGGATGGAACGGGCGCCCACGTTGTCACCGCAACATCCACGTTGGTCGTGCGAGGAGACGAGTGATGGCCCCCACGATCGCGACCGTTGCTGTCGGAGACGAGATCCCCTCGGTTGAATACCATCTGACTCGCGACACACTCGTGAGGTATGCCGGGGCATCCGGAGACTTCAACCCCATTCACTATCGCGACGACGTTGCAGCTTCGGTCGGGCTTCCGGGTGTGCTTGCTCACGGGATGCTCACGATGGGCATCGCCGTTCAGACCACGGTCAACTGGGCCGGAGACCCGGCGCAGGTCGTCGATTACCAGACTCGATTCACACGCCCGATTGTCGTCGACCCAAAAACGGGTGCTGTGGTCACCATTTCCGGCAAGGTTGGCGTTGTTGATACTGAAGCGAGTGAGGTGCGCGTTGACGTGACGGCCACCTTCAACGGCGAAACAGTGCTGGGCAAGGCCCACGTGCGAGTTCGTCTCGTCTAGTTCGAGAGAAAGCACCTTCTCCTCATGCGATTCGCCGATGTGACCACCCTTGGAGTCGGAGGGGACATCGACGACTTCGTTGAGGTCGAGACAAACGCCGAACTACTTGCGGCGGTGTCACAGGCGCAGAGTGCGGGCTTACCAATACTCGTTCTCGGCGGAGGATCAAACCTGCTCGTAAGTGACGCCGGTTTTGATGGTCGAGTGATTGCCTTGCGCACTCGAGGAATTGACGTTCGGATTTCTGAAACCCCCAGTGGTGAGAATGGGGGCACGGCGCGGGTTCGAATTGCTGCCGGCGAATCGTGGGATGACATCGTTGCCTGGTCAGTCGATAACGGCTTTGCCGGTATCGAGGCCTTGTCTGGCATTCCGGGTTTAGTCGGGGCCGCACCCATCCAGAACATCGGCGCCTACGGCCAAGAGGTCAGTTCGGTCATCATTGGAGTAGATGTCTACGACATCGTGGCGGGCGAGATCCGCTACATTCCGGCCGACGAGCTTGAATTCGCCTACCGTGATTCCGTCTTCAAACAGGGCCTCGAGGCCATCGTGCTCAGTGTCGATTTTGAGCTAGCGGATGCGCGCGCGACGCGCCTCTCGCAGCCCATCGCGTTCGATCAGCTCGCCGGCGCGCTCAAGGTGGAGATGGGCGCGCAGGTCGCGCTCGCCGATGTGCGAGAGGCTGTACTGCAACTTCGTCGCTCAAAGGGCATGGTGCTCGATGCGCAAGATCCAGACACGCGCAGCGCGGGATCATTTTTTGTCAACCCGATTGTCACCGAGCATTTCTCTCGTTCTTTGCCCGCCGATGCACCCCGTTTTCCCGTCGGCGAAGCGGCTCAGGATCGCGTGCTCGAAATCGGGGCGCACGTTCCACCACTTGCCGGGCCGGGTTTGGTGAAACTCAGCGCTGCGTGGCTTATTGAAAACGCCGGGATTCCGCGCGGGTTTTCGTTACCGGGTTCACGAGCAGCCGTGTCGAGCAAGCACACACTCGCACTGACGAACCGGGGCGGGGCATCCGCCGAGGAAATCGCCGGACTCGCTCGCTACGTGCGGTCGATGGTTCAGTCGCAGTTTGGCATTCTGTTGCAACCCGAGCCCGTGTGCATCGGCATCGAGTTGTAGCCCACTTAATGAGTGCCGAAGAGTTTCTGTAGGCGGTGCATTCCCTCGAGCAACGGCTCGTCACCCAGCGCGTAGCTGAATCGCAAGAACCCACTCGGCCCGAACGCTTCGCCAGGAACAGCTGCCACCTCGGCTTGTTCGAGAATCAAGTCGGCGAGTTCGAGCGATGACTGAGGTGTCACCCCACCCCAGGTCTTGCCGAGTAGTTCGCTCACGTCGGGATACACGTAAAACGCTCCGGTAGGCGTCGGAGTATTGAATCCAGGAATCTTGTTGAGTTCGCCAACAATCAAGTTGCGACGACGATCGAAGGCCTGAAGCATCTCGGAGACACACTCTTGCGGACCCGTGAGCGCGGCAATGGCTGCGCGCTGGGAGATGTTCGAGACGTTTGAGGACAGGTGAGACTGGAGGTTCGCTGCCGCCTTTATCGCATCCGACGGCCCGACCATCCAGCCCGAACGCCATCCGGTCATGGCGTAGGTCTTGGCAACACCGTTCACCAGGATTGTGCGGTCGGCTAGTGCTGGCACGGCGTCGACAATGGACACTGCCTTCACGCCGTCATAGGTGAGGTTCTGGTAAATCTCGTCGCTGATGACCCACAGGCCGTGCTTCTCAGCCCATTCGCCGATTTCTTTCGTTTGCTGAGGCGAGTAGACCGAACCAGTGGGGTTTGAGGGCGACACAAAAAGCAGTAACTTTGTGCGTTCGGTGCGGGCCGCCTCGAGTTGGTCAACGGTCACGAGGTAGTTCTGGTCGGCACCCGCGAACACGTCCACCTGCACCCCACCGGCGAGCTTGATCGCTTCCGGGTACGTCGTCCAATAGGGCGTGGGAACGAGCACTTCGTCGCCCGGATCCAGCACGGTGGCGAAAGCTTGGTAGACGGCCTGCTTGCCACCGTTCGTTACGACTACCTGCGATGGGTCAACGGCCAAACCGCTATCGCGAAGAGTCTTGGCGGCAATCGCCTCGCGCAATTCGGGCAAACCCGCGGCCGGGGTGTACCGGTAGTTCTTGGGATCCTTCACGGCAGCCAAGGCGGCTTCCACGATATGCGCGGGAGTCACGAAATCTGGTTCCCCGGCGGCGTAACTGATGACCGGGCGACCTGCCGCCTGGAGTGACTTGGCTTTCGCATCCACTTTCAATGTCGCCGATTCGGCAATCGACGCAATGCGGGTTGAGATTCGTTTCAATTCAGGCACGGCTCAAGTTTAGGCGGGCTCCATCTCGCTCGCGTCAGTTTGTGGGGGCATGGTCTCGTGACCTAAACTTCTCAACGGCGGTTGAAATCAGCCATGCTTTTGCATGCCTTGAAACAAACCGCTCAAGGGTGGTGGCTCAATTGGTAGAGCAGCGGTCTCCAAAACCGCAGGTTGCAGGTTCGAGTCCTGTCCGCCCTGCAAATCCTGAAAGGAAGTAGCAATGTCACAAACAGTCGCTGACGAGCCAGGCGAAGACCTCGTCGCGCAAGCTCGCCAAGACCGTGCCGCGCGCAAAGGTCCTTTCGCGCGACTTTCGCTCTTCTTGCGCCAGGTGATCGGCGAGCTGAAGAAGGTTGTCACTCCGACACGTCGCGAGCTCATCAACTACACCATCGTTGTTCTCGTTTTCGTGGCCATCATGATGGCGCTCGTAGGTGGACTCGACTGGGTATTCGGGTGGATTGTCGTCTTTATCTTCGGTGACCCGGCTGCGTCCACGGCCATCGGCTAGACCCGCGCAGTTCGACCATCCGCGCCAATTCGCGCTGGTCTACATCAACAACTACGAGCTAAGAAGTTCAAAGGATTATGGAAAACAACAACCTGAGTGAAGCAGAACGTGACGAGCAGCAGCTCGCCGCGGCGCTGGACGAACTTGCGACAAACGCCGAACCAGAAGTGACGGAAGACAGCGTTGAAATTGCCGAGACGCACATCGAAGCCGACATCGAAGCCAACGTGGACCTGGTTGTCGACGGCGCTGAGCCTGTCGCTGACGACCCGTACGCCGAGTTTGAGCGTGAACTAAAGACGCTGCCGGGCAAGTGGTACGTCATTCACTCGTACGCAGGATTCGAGCGCAAGGTCAAAGCCAACATTGAGAACCGCAAGAAGACGCTCGGTCTCGAAGATTTCATCTTCCAGTGTGAAGTTCCAATGGAAGACGTGGTTGAGATCAAGAACGGTCAGCGCAAGATGGTCACGCGCGTACGCATCCCGGGCTACGTTCTCGTTCGTCTCGACCTGAATGAAGACAGCTGGTCGTGCATTCGTCACACCCCGGGAGTGACGGGCTTCGTTGGAAACGCCCACAACCCGACGCCGCTGCGCTTTGTCGAAGCGTTCAACATGCTGAAGCCGCTCGTTGAGGTCAAAGACGTCAACACGGCCAAGGCAGTCCAAGCCAAGGGTGGCGTTGCAGTTGCACGCACCCCGATTGCCGAGATCGACTTCGAAATCGGCGAAACAATCATCATCAAGGAAGGCTCGTTCGCGGGTCTGCCGGGATCGATCAGCGAAATCAAGCCCGAGAGCGGCAAGCTCACGGTTCTGGTTTCGCTCTTTGAGCGCGAGACTCCGGTCGAACTGAGCTTCGACCAGGTCACCAAGCAGTAGCTCAGCACCTAAGCCACCGCAGTTCAGAACTTCTGAATCGCGGGAGAGTGAGCCGGGCATCCGGTTCGTTCGAACGAAAGGGAAAGAAATGGCACCGAAGAAGAAAGTCACGGGTCTGATCAAGCTTCAGATCAAGGCTGGAGAAGCAAACCCCGCACCGCCCGTTGGTCCCGCATTGGGTCAGCACGGTGTGAACATCATGGAATTCTGCAAGGCCTACAACGCCGCGACAGAAGGCCAGCGCGGAAACATCATCCCCGTCGAAATCTCGGTCTACGAAGACCGTTCGTTCGACTTCATCCTCAAGACCCCACCGGCTGCTGAGCTCATCAAGAAAGCCGCCGGAGTCGGCAAGGGTTCGTCAACGCCTCACACGGTCAAGGTTGCAAAGCTCACCGACGCACAGGTGACCGCAATTGCTGAGCAAAAGATGGCCGATCTCAACGCGAACGACGTACACGCTGCCAAGCTCATCATCGCTGGCACCGCTCGTTCCATGGGCATCACGGTCGAGTAAGGGGAGTAGAGAAAATGGCACAGAAGTCAAAGGCATATCGCGCCGCCGTCGAGAAAATCGAGGAAGGCAAGTTCTACACTCCGACCGAGGCTGTCGCAATCGCGAAGCAGACCGGTTCGTCCAAGTTCAACTCCACCGTTGAGGTCGCACTCAAGCTCGGTGTGGACCCTCGCAAGGCTGACCAGATGATTCGTGGAACCGTCATGCTTCCGCACGGCACGGGCAAGACTGCTCGCGTTGTTGTGTTTGCAACGGGCCCCGCAGCAGAAGCAGCGCTTGCTGCCGGTGCTGATGAGGTCGGTGGCGACGAGCTCATTGAGAAGATTGCCGCCGGATGGACCGGTTTCGATGCAGCTGTGTCGACGCCGGAGCTCATGGGCAAGGTCGGTCGTCTCGGTAAGGTTCTTGGTCCTCGTAACCTCATGCCGAACCCGAAGACTGGCACCGTTACGCCGGATGTGGCTAAGGCCGTGTCTGACATCAAGGGCGGAAAGATCGAGTTCAAGGTCGACAAGCACTCCAACGTGCACTTCATCGTTGGCAAGGCAAGCTTCACCGAGGAGCAGTTGGGTGAGAACCTCACCGCTGCGCTCGACGAAGTTATGCGCTTGAAGCCGTCATCGGCCAAGGGTAAGTACCTCCAGCGTGGCGCTGTGTCGACCACGTTCGGTCCGGGCATCCCGCTGGACGTTTCGGTTATCTAGTCACACGCGTGATTGACGGCCCCTGACCATTCGTGGTTGGGGGCCGTCGTCGTTACGAGCTCGTGGCTGCGGGCTCGTGGTGGTGAAGCCGACTGGTCTAAGTAGGCTGTTCATGTGATTGAGCAGCCAGACCACATCAAGTCGATTCCGGCGTATAAGCCCGGCCGCTCGACCGTTGAAGGTTGGGATGGCCCGGTTTACAAGCTCTCATCGAACGAGAACCCTTACCCTCCTTTGCCATCGGTGGTGGATGCCGTCACACGAGCTGCCGGGCACATGCAGCGCTACCCGAACATGGCGGCCCCAGAGTTTCGCTCCGCATTATCGGCACGGCTCGGAATTCCTGAAGAGGACATCGCACTGGGTGGAGGGTCGGTCGAATCGGCGGCCCAAATAGTGCGTGCCTTTGCCGGGCATGGCGATGAGGTTGTTTTTGCGTGGCGCTCATTCGAGGCGTATCCGTTGCTCGTGACCGGTTCGAATGCCACCGCGGTTCCGGTGGCGCTCACCTCGACTGAGCACCACGACTTGCCTGCGATGTTGGCGGCGATTACGCCGCGCACAAAGGTCATCTTCATCTGCACACCGAACAACCCCACGGGCACGGTCGTCGACCACGAGGAGCTGCGGGCCTTTCTTCGTGAGGTTCCAACGCACATTCTGGTGGTTGTCGATGAGGCCTATACGCATTTTGTGAATGACTCGAAGGCCGTGCGAGGTCTCGAGATTTATCGCGAGTTTGAGAACGTCGCCGTGTTGCACACGTTCTCCAAGGCATACGGTTTGGCCGGGCTCCGCCTCGGCTACACAATCGCCCGCGAAGACGTTCGGGCAGGCCTGGCGAAGACGGCCATGCCGTTCGCGGTGAGTGACGTCGCTGCGGCCGCGGGTGTTGCCTCAT
>JBIISS010000180.1:0-3104 GCA_044340895.1 Microbacteriaceae bacterium | reverse complement strand
TGGTAAAGCACAGTTCGGTGGACAGCGTTTCGGCGAGATGGAGGTGTGGGCACTCGAGGCTTATGGTGCCGCATACGCACTCCAGGAGCTTCTCACCATCAAGTCGGACGACATCGTCGGCCGCGTGAAGGTGTACGAAGCGATCGTCAAGGGCGAGAACATCCAGGAGCCGGGCATCCCCGAATCGTTCAAGGTTCTGATGAAGGAAATGCAGTCGCTGTGTTTGAACGTCGAGGTTCTCGACGCAAACGACAACGTTGTGAGCCTTCGCGACACTGACGACGAGGCATACCGCGCCGCCGAAGAACTCGGCATCAACATTTCCCGGCTCGAGACTTCGTCAATCGACGAGATCTAAGCCAGACCAGACAAGAATCAAGGAAAAGAGTTAACGTGTTTGACGCAAACACTTTCGATCAGCTTCGCATCGGTCTGGCCACTGCCGACGACATTCGTCGTTGGTCGCACGGTGAGGTCAAGAAGCCAGAAACCATCAACTACCGCACGCTGAAGCCCGAGAAGGATGGCCTCTTCGGAGAGCAGATCTTCGGACCGTCGCGTGACTGGGAATGCTCGTGCGGCAAGTACAAGCGTGTTCGCTTTAAGGGCATCGTTTGTGAGCGCTGTGGCGTTGAGGTCACGAAGTCGTCGGTGCGCCGTGAGCGCATGGGCCACATCGAACTCGCCGCTCCGGTTACGCACATCTGGTACTTCAAGGGTGTTCCGAGCCGCCTCGGTTACCTCCTCGACATGGCACCGAAGGACCTCGAAAAGGTCATCTACTTCGCCGCCTACATGGTCATCGACATTGACCAGGATGGCCGTCACGCCGACATGCCCGGTCTCGAGAACGAGCTTCGCCTCGAACTGAAGACCCTCGAAGGTCAGCGCGATGCTCGCATCGCCGACCGCATGACCCGTCTCGAGAAGGACCTCGAAGCGCTCGAAGCCGAAGGCGCCAAGAGCGACCAGAAGCGTCGCGTCAAGGACTCGGCCGAGAAGGAAATGGGTCAGATTCGCAAGTCAATCGACGACGAGATTGCTCGTCTCGAGCGCGTGTGGGATGACTTCCGTAACCTCAAGGTGGGCGACCTCAAACAGGAAGACACCGTCTTCCTCGAGCTCGTCGACCGCTACGGCGACTACTTCGAAGCGTTCATGGGTGCTGAGGCAATCAAGAAGCGCCTCGAGTCGTTCGACCTCGTGGGCGAAGCCAACAAGCTTCGTGACGAAATCGCCAACGGCAAGGGACAGCGCAAGATTCGTGCGATCAAGCGCCTCCGTGTTGTCAGCGCCTTCCTCACCACGGGCAAGTCGCCAGCCGCCATGGTTCTCGACGTTGTGCCGGTGATTCCGCCGGAGCTTCGCCCGATGGTTCAGCTCGACGGCGGACGCTTCGCGACCTCCGACCTCAACGACCTGTACCGTCGCGTGATCAACCGCAACAACCGTCTCCGTCGACTGCTTGACCTCGGTGCCCCCGAGATCATTGTCAACAACGAGAAGCGCATGCTTCAAGAAGCCGTTGACGCACTGTTCGACAATGGTCGTCGTGGACGCCCCGTCACGGGAACGGGTAACCGCGCCCTCAAGTCGCTCTCCGACATGCTCAAGGGTAAGCAGGGTCGTTTCCGTCAGAACCTGCTCGGAAAGCGCGTTGACTACTCGGGTCGTTCGGTTATCGTCGTCGGTCCGCAGCTCAAGTTGCACCAGTGTGGTCTGCCCAAGCAGATGGCTCTCGAGCTGTTCAAGCCGTTCGTCATCAAGCGCCTCATCGACCTGCAGCACGCGCAGAACATCAAGAGCGCAAAGCGCATGGTTGAGCGCAGCCGCCCACAGGTGTGGGATGTGCTCGAAGAGATCATCCGTGAGCGCCCGGTTCTGCTGAACCGCGCACCCACGCTCCACCGCCTCGGAATCCAGGCGTTCGAACCGCAGCTCGTTGAGGGTAAGGCCATTCAGCTTCACCCGCTCGTCTGTGCTGCGTTCAACGCTGACTTCGACGGTGACCAGATGGCTGTGCACCTTCCGCTTTCGGTGGAGGCACAGGCGGAGGCTCGCGTGCTCATGCTCGCGTCGAACAACATCCTCAAGCCGTCGGATGGTCGCCCCGTGACCCTTCCGACCCAGGACATGATCATCGGTCTGCACCACATGACCACGATCAAGGATGGCGCGACCGGTTTTGGTCGTCAGTTCCACTCGGTCGCCGAGGCGATTCTGGCAAAGGATGAGGGGAAGCTCGACCTCAACGCCGTCGCGCGTATCCGCATTGAGAACACGATGTTCGCCGATGCTGACCTCGCCGAAGACGTGGAATTCAAGACGAGCCTCAAGAACCCCGCAACGGTGACCGTCAAGCGCGTTACACCGCTGACCGACGGTTCGATGATGGTTGTCTCGACCCTGGGTCAGGCACTCTTCAACGAGTCGCTGCCGGAGAACTACCCGTTCGTGTTCGACGTGGCTGACAAGGGCACGATCTCGAGGATCGTCAACGACCTCGCCGAGCGCTTCCCAAAGACGGTTGTTGCCGCAACACTCGACAAGATCAAGGACGCCGGTTTCTACTGGGCGACTCGTTCGGGCGTCACGGTTGCACTGTCCGACATCCTCACCCCGCCGAACAAGCGCAAGATCGTGGAGGTCTACGAAAAGAAGGCCGCCAAGGTTCAGGGCGAATTCGAGAAGGGTCTCATCACTGACCTCGAGCGCAAGCAGGAACTCATCCAGATTTGGACCGAGGCCACTGCTGAAGTTGCTCAGGCCATGCGCGACAACTTCCCCGCAGACAACACCATCAACCGCATGGTGACGTCGGGTGCTCGAGGTAACTGGCTGCAGGTTCGCAACATCGCCGGTATGCGTGGTCTGGTGAACAACCCGAAGGGTGAGATTATCCCTCGCCCGATTATCTCGAGCTACCGTGAAGGTCTGTCGGTTGCCGAGTACTTCATCGCAACGCACGGTGCCCGTAAGGGTCTCGCTGACACCGCTCTTCGTACCGCTGACTCGGGCTACTTGACCCGTCGTCTCGTCGACGTGGCGCAGGATGTCATCATCCGCGAAGAAGACTGTGGAACGACCAAGGGTCTCGACGTCAA
>JBIISS010000179.1:0-3138 GCA_044340895.1 Microbacteriaceae bacterium | reverse complement strand
GTCAGTCTGTGATTTTCGCTGTCTTGTTCTCCGGGTGGGGCTTTGGGTTGTTTGCGCAACTCGACGCACTCCCCGTCGCCCTGATTGCAGCAGCAACCTGGCTGGCCTTGGCCGTTCTCGCATACGTTGCCGCTAAGGCAGGGCGCAAAGGACCGATGGAAACGGTGCTCACCGGTTTCAGCAAGCTCTTTGTGAGAACTAAGTGAATCTCGAACGACTGGGTTTACTTGGGGTTTTCTAGGCGGGGAAACAACCCTCGAAGCTGCAGACGCCAACCGCCATGCCCACGAAGTACAGCTGAGCCACGAGCCAGCCGGCCAGAGTGATTCCCGCAATCACCAGCGGGCCGGTGGCTCGTTGCGAAAAAATCGCCATGAGCGGACAAACGAGGGCGGCAAGAGCGATGGCCACCACGATGATGACGAAGAGGACCCTCACAAAGTCAGTATTTGAGGGTTCGGCACCAACCATGGCCGCTAACAACCACATCACCAATTCAAAGAAAAGCAAAACCGGAGTGGTGACGATGCCAATGATGGAGAGAATCCATGCCACGCGAACGGAGCCTCGTTTAGTCATGTCTCACTATGACACACAACTCTTGAGGAGGATAGGGGATGCGAATCCAGCCACACCACACTCAACCCTGAGGAATGAAGCCGGAGTCCAACTCCCAGGGGCGGATGGGGGAGAACTCGATCAACCACGTCTGCAGGTCCGAACCCCGCACGCGAAGCGGCCTCACCTTGCAATTCTGAATCATTAGACTTGGGCCGATAGCTACTACCAAGCGGTCAGCGACGAGCAACAAAACCATGGTGACCCGCCCGCTTAATTTTTCACAACTGAACGGACCGCATGAAGAAGAACACCACGGCCATTGTCGCCATCATGATTTCGCTTATTGCTTTAGTGGCGACGGGGTTGAGTTTTGCCTTCACTGCGGCTACCTCTAGTGCGTCGTATCAGACCGTCACGTTTAGTCACGCCGAGGTGATCGCTTCACAGGTCACCGTTCTTGACAGTGGCCTTGACGGATCTTCGCCCGGCGACGCGCGCTTCTTCATTGTGCCGGCCACTACTCCCGAGGGCGGACTTCTGACCGGTTCGCTCACCGTTGTGGCACCCGACCAGCCCCTCCCGACTCAGGAGCTTCGCCGGTCCGACCTCGTGTTCCAGTTTGGCGCTGTGCAAGACCAGATGGTGGTGGGAGGAGTTGCCGTTTACGAGATTGACGACCCCACTCTGGCACTCGGCAAAATCGTTATCCGCCCCATTCTCGGCGGTTCGGGCTCCTTCGCTGGGGCCACCGGTTGGGTCGAGACCACGCACAACGAAGACGGAACGTGGGTTCACGTCTTTCACTACAAGAAGTAGCGCTGGGCCATGAGCAGATTCCTAGTTGTCAATGTCGAGGACGGGTAGTTAACTCACGCCTCAATACAGCTGACGGCCCTCACCTGTGGTTGGCTCAGGGCATGGCCTCATATTTGCCCCAACGACTCATTGCTCTGGTGTCCTTCGCCTTCATGTTGGTGATGAACGTGTTGGCTGACGTCATTCCACTCAACGGCCTTCGCACTAACGACATTTCTGCAAGATATGACACCTTGTTTGCACCCATTGGCTTCACCTTCGCCATATGGGGCGTGATTTACTTCTTGCTCTCGATCTATGCGGTCGTCCAACTAGTAATGGACAATTCGCTGATTCGAACCATTACCCCCTGGTTCATCGCAAGTAATGTGCTCAATGGGTTCTGGATTGTTGCCTGGCACTACGAGCAACTTTGGTTTTCGGCAATCATCATTGCTCTGTTGCTGTGGTCGTTAATCGGAATCAATAAACACACCACAGCGCTTCGAACCTCGGCGGGAATCACCCTGGCGATTCGAATACCGTTTGCGGTCTACTTTGGCTGGGTAACCGTTGCAACTGTTGCAAACATTTCTGCTCTGCTGGTCCAGTTGAGGATGGAAAACGGCTTCGACGTTTCGGCGGAAACCTGGACCATCCTCATCCTGGTTGTCGCCGTCGTGATTGGCTCGATTACCGCGCTCGTGAACTCGTCGCCGGCATATGCCGCGGTGCTGGTGTGGGCATTTTGGGGAATCCTCTCCCGCCATCTTTCTGCGGCAGATTGGAATCAGCAGTATCCAAAGATCATTATTGCCGCGCATATTCTTCTCATCGTGCTGGTGAGTATCACAGTTGGGGCCTTTGTGCGATGGATCCGCCAGCCGCGGGTGAACGATGCGGAGTTGCCCCTCCAATAACGCAACTCTTGTGCACTAATCCTGCTGTTGGTCTGCCCCTCACATCACTCGTGGCGGGGAGACTCGTTGGCTGGACGAAGCCGGCTCGGCCCCTGCCGGCCTGGAGAACAAGGGCATTGTTGGCGGAGCATGGTCCCCCGAGCGAAGCTTGCGCTTCGCAAATGCGGTGGGTGCAGATTTGAGCTCTTGATGCCCCGATAGACACTTGGACCAAACCCCAGCCCACGGGAAGGCGTGAACCTGGGAATTCAATCAGATACCGAGCACCGGCGACGGCTTAGCTTAACCACGGCACTCAAATGGGGCGAGGCCCCCTAACGAATGAAGAGCCTCGCCAACGGATCGTATGAGGCTCTAGATGATGGAGTCACTCCCGTCGGGTCGCCACCTCGAGCAGTTCGAGCACGTGCACATAGGGCATCCCGGTCGCGCGGCTCATGCCGAGCTCACAGGTGCGGTTGGCACTCACTGCATGATCGAAACTTCCACCTTCCCGGGCGAGCCGTTCGAGGTCGGTGACTTCGTCGGCCGTAGCCGCCGCAGTTAGCTCGGGATGTAGCATGCCGCGGTCACCGGCGAAGGCGCAGCATCCCCAGGCCTCTGGCACTATGGCTTCATCGGCGACGGCGCGCGCGATTGCCACGAGCGCGAGCGTCGCATCAAGATCTTCGGTCGAGCAAGTCGGATGCACAGCCACGCGTCCCTGCCGGTGCAGCACCGTCAGCCGGGGTAGCAGGTTTTCGGCGACGAAGGTCACCGAGTCGATGACGCGCGCAGGAGCGCCGTCGGCACCGCGCAGGAGCCCTGCGAATCCTTCGGTGCACGATGCGGCATCGCTGATGATTGGCAGCGTTGCGATGAG
>JBIISS010000016.1:0-10790 GCA_044340895.1 Microbacteriaceae bacterium | reverse complement strand
ATCGTTCGCTCTGAAGGCTGTCCAGGACATGCTGCAGGCTCAGCCAGGAATCAACCTGATCGCAGGTTCTGACCAGAGCATCCAGGGAGCCGTTCAGGCTATCGACGGTGCGGGTCTGACCGGCAAGGTCCTCCTCGTCGGCTTCGGCGGCAGCTCAACGGCTGTCACCGGTGTTGCTAGTGGCGCTTGGTTCGCTGATGTCGCGCAGGCTCCGGCTACGACCGGCAAGCTCGCGATGCAGCAGCTGCTCGACGCCCTCAAGAATGGCACGGTTACCCCTGGTACCAACCCGCTCGCTGGTCTGCCGAACAACGGTGTCATCACCAAGGACACGGCAAGTCAGTTCACTGGTGAGTGGATCGGCTAACCACAAAAATGCAGGCTAATCAGCCCCAGTCCGACCTCCCGGAGTTCCACGTGGAACTTCGGGGGGTCGGCAAGGCCTTCGGCGGCACTCCCGTGCTGAAGGACATCTCTCTCGCAATCCGTCGCGGATCGGTACACGCGCTGGTTGGAGAAAACGGAGCGGGTAAGTCCACGCTCAGCAAGATCATTTCGGGTATCTACACGCCCGATAGTGGAGAGGTCGTCGTTGACGGCGAGATCGTCCACCTGCGTCGCACCCGCGACGCCCTCAAAATTGGCATCGTCACGATTGCCCAAGAGCTCGCGCTTGTTCCGTCGCTTACGGTTGCGCAGAATGTCTTTCTCGGAAACGAGCCGACTAAGGCCGGTTTCACCAACTCGCGCGCATTACGCAAAGCCTTCAACGAACTCACTCGCGACGTCGGATTCGAGCTAAACCCGGACGACGTCGCGGGCACCTTGCGAACCGCTGATCAGCAAAAAGTTGAGATTTTGCGAGCTTTGGCGAGTGGCTCATCCTTCATCATCATGGATGAGCCGACCGCTGCCCTGTCAGGCAAAGACGTGACGCGTCTTCATGACCTCATTCGTTCGCTCGCTGCGTCTGGTCGAACTGTTCTTCTGATTTCGCACTTCTTGTCTGAGGTGCTTGAACTTGCTGACGACATCACGATTCTGCGCGACGGTGAACTCATTCGAACGAGTCCAGCCAAGAAAGAGACCGAGGCGTCACTTATTTCGGGCATGCTCGGACGCGAGCTCAGCTCCCTGTTCCCCAAGAAATCTGCCGAGCCAAAAGAAAGCCTGCCTCCCGTCTTGTCGGTCCGCGGCATGATCGCACCAGGCGTGAATCGCGTATCCCTCGACATTCGACCAGGTGAAGTAGTTGGGCTTGCCGGTCTCGTCGGCGCCGGGCGGAGCGAGATTGCGCACGCAATCTTTGGTTCGACAAAGCGAATCTCGGGCACGGTCACGGTTGATGGCGAGGCGGTATCGCCAGGCGTTCGTTCGAGCCTCGGTCGCGGCATCTTCATGATTCCCGAGTCGCGAAAAGACCAGGCACTGTTTCTTCAGCGTTCCATTCGAGAGAACGTCACGATGTCGAATCTCTCCCGTTTCGCGCGCGCGTTGTGGATTCGCCGTAAGCAGGAACAGGCTAGCGTCGGCACGATTCTTGACCAAGTAACGGTTCGCGGAAACGACACCCGCCTCGTGTCTGCGCTGTCGGGAGGAAACCAGCAGAAGGTCGTCTTCGGACGTGCTCTGCAGGCCCCGCGCCGCATCATGATTGCCGATGAGCCCACGCGCGGTGTCGATGTCGGGTCGCGTCGAGCCATTTACGACCTCATTGTTGAGCAAGCAAACGCGGGGGCCGGTGTACTCGTGATTTCTTCGGACGTCGAAGAGGTCATTGGTTTGTGCCACCGAGTTCTCGTCGTTCGGGCCGGATCGATTGTTGCCCAGTTCACGGGAGACGACATGACGGAGACGAACATCATTGGCGCCGCCTTCACCCAAGCCATTCCCACCATCCCCTCTGCCGGTGGCAAGTAAAGGAACATGAAATGAACAAGGTTCTCAACGCAGTGAAAGATGACCCGACCGATGTGCGGTTTGGGTTGTTGAAGAATGTCCGCTGGCGGTCCCTCGCAATCGTTCTTCCGTTCCTTGTTGTGTTCATTGCCGTCTCGGTGGGAAGCCCGTCATTCTTGACGCCAATCAACTTGCTGAACATCCTTGATCAGCAGTCGTCGATTCTGATCATTGCCGCAGCCGGCACCATCGTGTTGATCACGGGAGGCATCGACCTCTCGGTGGGAGCAACATTCGGCCTCGCTGCCGTCGTGTCGGGAACTGTTGCCCTCACGAATGGTCCGGCACTGGGTCTCATTTCAGGACTCGTCGTCGGCGGCATCGTGGGCCTCGTTAACGGTGTCGTCAGCACAATTCTCAAGATCAACGCGCTGATCGCAACACTGGCAATGTCATTCATTGCGCTTGGCGTTGCCTCACTCGTTACGGGTGGCAATCTCATTGTTCTCTTCGAGCACCCCGAGTTCGGTGCGATTGCCAAGACCAAGATTTTCGGAGTTCAGTCGGCAATCTGGATCATGATTTTCGTCGTGATTGTGCTCGGCCTCGTGCTAGCCCGCACCACTCTCGGGCGCTACTGGTACGCGGCCGGTGGGAATGCCGAGGCAGCTCGACTCGCGGGTATCCAGGTGTCGTGGGTTCGTATCCTTGCTTTTGTTTTCAGCGGCATGGCGGCTGGCCTCGGAGGCGTTATCGATACGTCACGTGTGCTCAGCGCCCAGGCGAGCCCGGGGACGTCGCTCACTTTCACCGTTCTCGCGGGAATTGTGGTCGGTGGCACATCGATCCTCGGTGGAGAAGGAGCCATCTGGCGAACAGTGGTGGGTGTTCTGTTCATTGCGCTCATCGGCAACGGCTTCAACCTGATGGGCGTGGATGCGCTGTTCCAGCAGATCACTCTGGGCCTCATCTTGCTCATCGCCGTGGGTATCGACGCTTGGTCGCGACAACGAAGGTAAATCGTTCGAGCGCCAGCACACGTTTGGCAGGATTCTTGTCGCCGCGAAGGCCTCAGTGGTCGATTTCAGCGTGGGGTGTTTGACCCCAGAGGTACCAGACGCCGCGAACGGGTTCGACGCCGTGGTTGATGTACAGGTGTGGAATCATCGAGTCAAAGTGCACCGAATCGCCGGGTTGAAGCAGGTGCATTTCATCGCGGATGTACAAGGTCAACTCTCCGTGAACGATGACGCCGTACTCCGAGCCGACGTGTTGGAGACGCTCCGTGTGAGGGCCGTGATCCCCCGAGTGGTGGGCGTACGTGACCAGATAGCCACTCACCGACGAGGCGCCAGGGGAATGGGCCAGTCCCTCCCAGCTAACTCCGTCGCCCATGTGTGCCACAGGGTTGTCATCCGACTTCTGAACAACGACGACATCGCTACCGATGTGCTCCGGGGAGAGTGCCGTGGAGGGTTGGACACCCAGAACTTCATCGAGTGATGCTTCGAGATGAGTAACGAGCGCGTACAAGGTCGGCACGGACGGCTGAATATGACCGTTCTCAACCTGCGACAACAGGCTCGGGGAAACCCCAATCGCTTGCGCGACACCGCGAAGACTCTTTCCTCGGTTTTCGCGCGCACTGCGCAGTCGAGAACCGAGGTCGACGCTGTGGGTCATGTTGCCCGACCCTTCCCGTTGATGAGAACTACCCCATCAGTTTAGGTCGTGATGGCTCACTCCGGCGGGCAACCGCAACACTTTCTCAATGACTCAATGACTCAATGACTCAAGGCCTCGCGACTGGTACTGAAGCAGAATGCGCTCGTCAGAGTTTCACCTAAATAGTTAACACAGCCGACGGCAGCGGGACTGTATTCTCGTACGAGAGTTTTCTGAAGCGTAAACATGCTCAGGACGCGCTGGCGACAGGGGTGACCTTGTCGCGCCCCCCATAGAGAGGAACGGCCATGGCCGAGGAAACATCCCGTGAGTACGGGCAAGGAACGTTTGGCGAGGCGAAGGTCTCGAAGCGAAAGATTCCGTTCCGCATCCGCGTGAGCTCATTCTTCGATGCCGCACTGGGCAGTACGCGTGGATTCGCGTTGCTGGGTATCGCGTTCCTCATCACGTTGGCTCTCGTCATGACCGGCATTCAAGCCGGAATTGCGCTCGTGAATTTCTTGAACGAAGATGCGTCTGACGCTAACAACTTCGTGAACGCCTTCTGGACACAGCTGTCGCGCATCCTCGCCGTCGGTGACGGTGGCACGTGGGGCGAGCGCGTCATGGGCGTGCTCTTCTGGATCATCAACATCTCAATCAGTGCCGGTTTGATTGCGTACATCACAGCTCAATTCATGGCGTTGTTTACGCGACTGGGTCGTGGTCTGAGCCCTGTGTTCGAATCGAAGCACACGCTGATTCTTGGATGGTCGCCACGCGTATTCCCGATTCTTCGTGAACTCGCAATCGCCAAGTCGAGCGAGCGCCGACCGACGGTCGTCATCTACTCAGACGTACCTCGTCCCGAGATGAATGACGCGATTGCAAACAACTGCGGTGACCTCGGCAAACTTCGGGTCATCACGCGTCACGGTTCGATGACGAACCCCACAGAGGTCGCGCGTGCGAACGCCGGTGAAGCTCACTCGATCATCGTTCTTCGGGCAGACGAAGCGGGCGATGCGTCCGTCGTCACGACCGTGCTCGCCATGAGAGCGACCATCGGTGACGTGCATCCCCCCGTCGTCGCCGAAATCGAAGATGAGCACATTGCACGCACGATTGCGTCGGCTACGGACGGCCTCGTTCAGTCGGTCCAGTCGTCTGACATCATCGCGCGCGTCACGGCTCAGGCCGCGCGTCAGCCCGGGCTCGCATCGGTCATTCTCGACCTGCTCGATTTCAGTGGCAATGAGATTTATGTTGCCGAGGTTCCCGAGCTCGCCGGCAAGACATACGGCGATGCGTTGCTCGCGTTTGAGAAGTCGACCGTCATCGGCATCGAAACGGCGGATGGCAAGAACATACTGAACCCCGTTCCGACGCAGAAGATCGGTGCTGGTTCGAAGGTCGTCGTTATTGCTGAAGATGACAGCGCGATTGCCTTCACTGGCGTCTCGAACGTCAAGCCACTCGTGAAGGCGAAAGCGTCAGGCGCGAAGCAGAAGCCACATCACCTGCTCGTTATCGGCTGGTCGTCGATGGGACACGCCGTTCTTGCTAACCTCGCGGATTACCTGGCGACCGGTTCGTCGATTCACATCCTGGCGCGCAAAGAACTCGTTGCACCAGAAGAACTCAAGGGCATCAAGTTCGGCAAGATAACGCCGACCCTCTCGTTCGTTTCGGGTCGCATTGAAGAGGTTGTCTCGGTTGCCGAACAGCGCAACTACGACGAAATCATCGTGCTGGGCTACCGCTCGCAGATGAGCCCGACCGACGCTGACGCTCAAACGCTTCTGACGATGCTTCAGATGAAGCACATCTTCGATGATGACTCGAACAAGGCCAAGCCAGCACGCATTGTCGCGGAGATTCTCGACTCGACACTCTTGCCTCTCGCTCGCGCAGCTTCGTCGGATGATCTCGTCGTCAGCGACGTCTTGTCGGCATTGCTCATCTCGCAGCTCAGCCAGAACCCGCGCATTGCATCCGTCATTACAGATCTGTTCGATGCAGACGGTGCAGCTATTCACCTCGTACCGGTTGACGAGTTCGTTGCTCCGGGCAAGTCAGTGACGTTTGGTGAGCTCGTTGCCACGGGTCGTGGCGAAAAGTCGAGTGTCATCGGCTACCGTCACGCAGCGGAGGCAACGACTAACGAAGGCACGGGAGTCGTTCTCAACCCCGACAAGTCCCACACGTTTACCGCGCGTGCAGGCGACGGAGTCGTGGTTATTCGCAACAGCTAACCCGATGAACTGAGGGCGGGTACAGTCTTTGACGTTAACGACGCAATTGCGTCGGCGCACAATGCGTGGGCGTCGTGGTCGACACTCCCGGCGCAGGAGCGCACCCGCCTGATCGCAGCATCGCGCGTGGCGTCTCAGATGCAGGCGTGGTACGTCTGAATCAACGGTCACGGAGCGACTTGACTTACGAGCACCCTTCGGGGGGCTCAAGAACTCGAGCTAGGTCGAAGAAAGCTACAGAACTCCGCGAACTGCTGCCACGGCCAGTGTGATCAGTGGTGCCACGAGAAGAGCAGGGAGCAGGTTTCCGACGTTGACCTGGCGAATGTTGGTCACGCGCAAACCGATGCCGAGCATCAAGATTCCACCCGTCACAGTAATGCTCGCGATAACTGCCGCAGACATGAACGTGCCAAGCCCGACAGCCAGGAGCGTGAGAAGCCCTTGCCAGAGGCCAACGGGCAATGCAGAAGCAGCGACACCCCAACCGAGAGCGGCAGCGAATGCGATTGCACTCACGCCATCGAGAGAGGCCTTCAAAGCGAGGGTTTCAATCCCGTTGCCGGTTCCGTCACTGAGCGCACCCAAGATTGCCATTGGTCCGATGCAATAAATCAGCGATGCATCGACAAAGCCTTCAACGAAACGGCCGTTCTTATCGAACCTCGGGGTCGATGATGCACCTCGCTTTCGGGAACCCTGTCGTCGTTTGGCTGCACCCTGGAGCCACGTGCCAAACCGTTCAAGCTTCTCTTCGATGTTGAGCAGCGACCCGATGACCCCACCAATGACGAGCGAGGCGACGACGACCAGCAAACCGACGCCTGGCCCGACGGCGCCAACGAAGTCGACATCGGTCAACGACATGATGTTGAAACCTGCGATGACGAAGACGACGAGTCCGAGCGAATCGGTCACTACACGACTGGTTCGCTCTGGGAGCCGATTGCCGACCAGCACGCCGAGTGCGCCGCCGACAACGATGGCGACCACGTTGATGAGTGTTCCGAGGCCGATCATGAGTTACTCCCTAGAAGTCCCAAACCAGAAATGAGTACTGGCCTTGGTCGATTGTTCTTGACGGCCGAATTGTGAAATCGGTTCCGGATGGAAAGTTATCAGCAACGCGCATGATGGGAAGGCGTTCGTCGTCCAGAAACGGATCCGTGTCCATGGCCGCCCTGCACAGCGGCATCAGAGCCGGCGTGTTTCCGAGTAACAGCAATGACTTCGCGTCACTGATGAGTTCGCGATACGTCTGAACGTCGTCGTCATTGGGTGCCAGGGGGTGCGGATGTTCTCGACTCCAGTAGTCGGGTCCAACTTCAGTCATCGGTGCAATCCATCCGCGTAGCCTGAAATACATGATGCCACCGGTTGAGCGCTCGTTTGCGCATCCGTTCTGGCATCTGGCCGATGTCGTGAAACGCAATCCGGCTGGAATTGCCATCAGCACGATTGGCACCGAACGCCTCGTACACTGAACACATGAGCTACGAAACCCGCGCCTTTGCCGCATTTGACACTACGTCCCCCCTGCGCCCCCTTACGATTCTTCGCCGCGATGTCGGCGCGAATGACGTGCGCATTGATGTTGAGTTCGAGGGAATCTGCCACTCGGATATCCACACCGTCAACGGTGACTGGGGCCCCCAGCCGTATCCGGTCGTTCCTGGCCACGAAGTGATCGGGCGCGTTGCCGAAGTTGGTGCATCGGTCAAGAAATTTGCCGTGGGAGACCTCGTCGGTGTCGGCGTTTTTGTCGATAGCTGCGGGGAATGTGTGAGCTGCAAGGATGGTCGCGAGCAGCACTGTTCCAATGGCCCGGTTTGGACATACGGAACGCCCGACCCTGACTTCGAGGGTCAGATGACCCACGGCGGATACTCGCAGTCGATCGTCATCACCGAAAAGGCTGTGATGCGCGTGCCGGACAACCTCGACCCCGCCGCAACGGCACCGTTGCTGTGCGCGGGAATCACCACGTATTCACCGCTGAAGACATGGGGTGCTGGCCCCGGCAAGCGCGTCGGCATCGTTGGCATTGGTGGACTCGGTCACCTAGGCGTCAAGTACTCACACGCCCTCGGTGCGCACACGGTTGGTTTCACCACCAGTCCCGAGAAAGCAGACATGATTCGTGGTCTTGGCGCCGACGAGGTCATCGTTTCAACCGATGAAGACGCGATGGCGAACGAGGCAGAAACCTTCGACCTGATCGTGTCAACTGTTCCGAGGTCGCACGACCTGAACCCCTACCTCCGGTTGCTCAAGGTAGATGGCACGCTCGTGCTCGTCGGGGCAATTGAACCGCTGACCGAGCCGATTGATTCGCGCTTGCTCGTTCTGAAGCGTCGTCGACTTGCGGGCTCGAACATCGGCAGCCTCAAAGAATTGCAGGAGATGCTCGACTTCTCTGGCAAGCACAACATCGTTGCCGACATTGAGCTCATCAACGCCGACTACATCAACGAGGCTTTCACGCGCGTCACCAAGAATGACGTCACGTTCCGCTTCGTGATCGACACGGCGACGATTCCTGCAGAATAGGCCACCACCTCTGACGCGAGGATTTGGCAGATTCTGAGAACCGGCTCTATGGCCTAACCGGGAGCCACCCGTAAACTAATGTCCGTGTTGCGACGGACGTTTCTTGGTGGCGTGGTCGGGGTCGGCGTGACGACAGTACTCACCGCGTGCATTCCGTTACGCGCAGAAGATGCCGTCATCGAGTCCCTTCCCTCGGGCAGTTTGGCGCCACTGCCAACCGCCCTCCCGGGGCCACAGATTCTCCCTCTTGATCCGACGATGCCGGTTTTTGGTGTCCCATCGGGTTCGATCTACAGTTTGCCGACAACTGTGGGCAATCCAATCGCGTGGACAGTTGACGACGGATGGGACGCGGATGTCGTTGAGTCGTACGCTGCTTTTGCCCGCGAGACGGGTGCCAGATTGACGTTCTTCATTTGCGGTTCGGCAAATGGCTGGAGTAGGTCCGCCAGCATTTTGAAGCCTCTTGTTGAGTCAGGACAAGTGCAGATAGCAAATCACACACACAGCCACATTCGCATGGTCGACGCAAGTGATGATGTGATTCGTGACGAGCTCATGACTAATCACGACGTCATCCAGAACCTTTTCGGTGTGGATGCGCGCCCGTATTTTCGACCGCCCTTTGGGGTGTATGACGAGCGAGTGGCCCGTGTCGCTGCATCCGTCGGCTACACCGTGCCGGTCTTGTGGAACGGAACCCTTTCTGATGCGGGAGCGATTGATCCGACCCTTCTGGTGGATTTCGCTTCGCGATACATGAAGCCCGGCGTGATTTTGTTGGGGCATGCAAATCACTGGCCCGTCGCAACTGTTTTTCCTCAACTGGTCAAGATTTTGGAGGATCGAAATTTGGTTACCGTGACCCTCAATGATGTGTACCGCGCATGATGGGGCGATTGTTGCAGTGGCTCCTCGCGTTCATCGCCGGGGGTGTCGCCGTCTTCGTGCTACTCACGCTGGCAAACGGCAAACTCCCTGTTCCTCTGCCGACACCGACGTCGACGCCCTCGGCAACGCCCTTCGTCATCACGGACGATGCGTGGGCGAGCATTCCGAACCCCGCATTACCCGTCTCCGTTGCTGCACCAGGTTCCACCGTGACTCTGGCCCAGCCAGCACAGGTGGAGATTGCGCTGGGGTCGGGCAAGCTCGCACTCATCAACGTGGTTGCGGATGCGCCCACACTCGCCCCAGATGACGACCAGGCCATCCTGCGCAAGGCAGTTCCCCAACTCGACGGAATGGAGGCGTTCTACTTTCAGGTTCACGTCACGAAAGTCGCCGGTGACGCGTTAGCCGGCGCCGACCTGGGCAACGTTTTCGACGCGGTGACCGATCAACGCCACATCATTCAGAAACTGACGCTCGTTGACTGGAGAAAGTGTGACCGAACGGCGTTACCTGCAGAAATTGACACCGAGAACGTGACGGCCACGCTGTGTTTCGCCGCAGCCGCCCCGGCGTCTGGCCTGACCCCGGCGGGCGTGCAGTTCTCTCAATCCGGAGGACCGTATGACGCGGCGGCCGGCACCGCGATCGCGTGGTTGCCTTAGGCGCGCGGGCGCTTGGGCCGTGCCACGGGTTGCTGTTGTGTGATGCAGTGAATCCCGCCACCGCGGGCGAAAATCGCTCGCGCATCCACTAACACGATCTCGCGACCCGGGTACACGCGCTGTAGGACGCGCTTCGCACGGGCGTCACCGGGGTCATCGAAGGCGCACAGAATGACAGCACCATTGCACACGTAGTGGTTGATGTAGCTGTAGTCGTTCCAGCCTTGGTCGTCTTCGATCACATCGGGCGCGGGGACGGAAACCACCTTGAGCTTGGGCGCGTTCGGCTTGTCCTTCGCGCGTCGGCGAGCCACTGCCTTCAGAACTCGACGGGCTTCTTGGCTGATCCAATAATCCGGATGCTCGACGTTTCGCTGATCGTGGAACAGCACCGTGTTTGCGTCGGCAAAACACGCGACGATGTCGATGTGGCCGCGGGTGCCGAACTCTTCGTAGTCGCGGGTCAGGCCGCGGGCAAACCACACGACATCTTTCACACCGAGAGTGCGACGCAACTCGGCTTCGACGGTTTCTGTGGTCCAGCCGGGATTACGGTTCGGATCGAGTTGAACGGTTTCAGTAATGAGAACGGTCGACTTGCCATCGGTGTGGATGCCGCCACCCTCGTTAACCATGTCGGAACGCACCGCGGGCACACCTGCCTTTCTTGCAATGAACTTTGCAATCGCGGCGTCTTTATCGAACTCCGACCATGACTGCGCGCCCCAACCGTTGAATACCCAGTCGACGGCGGCAACGGATCCGTCTTCTGTTGAACGCACGAAGGTTGGACCGATATCGCGCATCCACGCGTCATTCAATGGCGCGGCAATAATGTCCACTTGTGGGTCGAGCCATTCCCGCG
>JBIISS010000178.1:0-3153 GCA_044340895.1 Microbacteriaceae bacterium | reverse complement strand
AAGGCCAGCGGGACGAGGGTGCCGAGCGAGAGCAGTCCGACGAAAAACAGGGCCGTTTGATTCGTTACGGCAAAGGCCAATACAGTTGCGCTCGCCGCACACAAGACAACGACGAGCCACGCCTGCCCCAGCCCAACTTGAGTCAAGAAGAAGCCCAATTGCTGACCGAAGGAATCACTAGCTTCGAAGGGGTTCTGGCTGACGTTCATGAACACGAGCAGGGCAGACGATGCGGAGCTCAGCGTTGCGACGACGCCGCCCAGAGCGGCAATGTCTAGCGCACGCCGGTAGGCATCTGTATTGGCAGGAATCGCCCACAATGCGACGGTCAATGCCCCGATCAGAACGGAAGCACTCAAATACAGAATCATGGTGGACACCGACAGCGAAACCGTAACGTCAACGTTGCCCGCGGTGTAGTTCAACGCACCACCGACGGCAAACGCGACGGCTAAGCCAGCAGCTCCCGTCGCGAGCAGAAGCACGGGAAGGCCCACGCGCGCGACGATGTTCACGCGTTCCAGCCTACGCACCACGCGAACACGAGCAGACCGGCTAAATGACGGAAGCCGCCCCGATTGGGGCGGCTTCCGTTCAGAGTAAGCGACTTACTTCTTGACAGCTGCCTTCAGCTTGCTTCCAGCAGAAACCTTGACGGAGTTGCTGGCGGCAATCTGAATGGTTGCACCCGTCTGTGGGTTGCGACCCTGGCGTGCTGCGCGAGCGGTGCGCTCGAACGAGATCCAGCCGGGAACGCTGACCTTCTCGCCCTTGGCGACCTCTGCGGAGACAACCTCGAACATTGCGTCGATGATGCCGCCGACAGTTACCGGCGACTGGTTGGTCTTGCCGGCAATTGCGGCAACGAGTTCAGACTTGTTGAGAGCCATGGTGTCCTCCTGGACCTGTTTTATGGGAACGAGTGGAGCCTCACGGCCCGTCTCAGATCAACCGGGTGGCTGACCTGCCCTAAAAGTTACCAGCTTGACTTACGAATACCCGGCAATTCACCGTGGTGTGCCATTTCACGGAATCGGACACGCGAGATGCCGAATTTCGTGAGTACACCGCGGGGACGGCCGTCAATCGCGTCGCGGCTACGCACGCGAACCGGTGATGCGTTACGCGGAAGCTTCTGCAGTCCGATGCGTGCGGCTTCGCGACTCTCGTCGGTGCCTTTCGGGTCTACCAGAGCCTTCTTGAGTTCGAGTCGCTTCGCTGCGTAGCGTTCGACGATTACTTTGCGCTGCTCATTCCGAGCAATCTTGCTTTTCTTTGCCATTTAGCGCTCCTCGCGGAATTCCACGTGCTTACGCACGACGGGGTCATACTTCTTGAGTACGAGACGGTCAGGGGTATTACGACGGTTCTTGCGGGTCACGTAGGTGTAACCGGTGCCAGCCGTCGATTTCAACTTGATGATGGGACGAACGTCCTGTTGCTTTGCCATTAGATCTTCTCCCCACGAGCGAGCAGGTCTTTAACGACCGATTCGATGCCGCGAGCATCAATTACCTTGATGCCCTTAGCTGAAAGGGTGAGTGTTACATTCCGGCGAAGCGAAGGCACGTAGTACGTCTTCTTCTGAATGTTGGGGTCGAACCGTCGCTTCGTGCGTCGGTGCGAGTGTGAAATGTTGTGCCCAAAGCCGGGAATGGCTCCGGTCACTTGACAGGTCGCAGCCATGTCTGTTTCCTCCTACCGTGGCGCCTGAACGCCACCCAAGATTTCTTGTCTGCAGCCCTTCGTCGACTCACGTCGGGAAGGCCCGCGACTGCACAAGGAATTTTGCACAGCCAGTCTCCAAGAGTACCCGGCAGACGGCTCCCAGCGCGAATCGTCTTCGTGGTGGCTCGGCAAAAACGGCTCAGGTGATTACCTGCAATCAGCGCACGTGCCGAAGATATCTAGGACGTGACCGACTTGCGAGAATCCGTTCTCCGCCGCAGCGCGCCGCGCCCACTCTTCGACGACATCGGAGTGAACCTCAACCGTACGGCCGCATTGGCGGCAAATCAGATGATGGTGATGGTCGCTGGTCGCGCATCCACGGAACAGCGTTTCGCCCGTGGATGACTGAAGTGAGTCAGCGAGGCCCGACTCGGCGAGTTCATTCAGGGCGCGATACACCGTGGCAAGGCCGAGTGTGGCTCCCTGAGAAACCAGCCATGTGTGAAGCGCCTGTGCGCCCACAAATGTGTCGTGTGCTTCCAAGGCGTCCCGAACCTGCGTCTTTTGTCGCGTCATTCGCTTCAACGGTTCGCTCATGCCGACCTGCGCAATAGTCGACCAATGACGGCGGCAATAACGTAAACGGCAACCGCGACGAGCGCCACGGCCGCGCCGGCTGCAAGCCCAAGCCAACGTGACAGGAGTAACCCCAATAGGCCCGAACCAACCGCCAGAATCGGCGCGACCACGAGCATTCCCCGTACCGTTCGAGTGAGTTCCCGCGCCGCCGCTGCCGGTGCCGCCACAAGGCTTATCGACAGAAGCGCGCCGAGGGCCGGCATTGTCGCAACGACCGTTGCCACCGTGAGAGCAAGCAAGACAAACTCCGCGAACCAGGGGCGCAACCCACTGGCCTGGTAACCGACTGAATCAAAGAGGTAAAAGTTGAGGCGGCGACCAAAAACCGTGAGCGTCACAACGACAGCGGTGAGCACGGCGATGAGAACCGCGACGTCCGTATCCGTGCTTGCCAGCACCGAGCCGAAGAGATACGCCTCGAGACGCAGAGGAACCTCGGGATTGATTGCTTGAAGCAAGATTCCCAGGGCAAATCCCGCCGTGAGCAAAACTCCCGTGGAAGCCTGCAGGACGGCGGGGCGCAGGCGTCCAATGACAAGCAAGGCTGCGAGGATCGCGACGCTCGCCAAGAGTGCCCCAACTTGAACGGTGAGTCCAATCAGAACTGCGACAACGGCGCCCGGAAAGGTTGCATGAGTGAGTGCCTGAACGAGCAACACGCGACGGCGCAAAATGATGAAGGTTCCGGCAAGCCCAGAAAGAGCCCCGGCCAACGAAATGGCGAGTAACGCGCGGTCAAAGTAACTCATCGGCGCACTCTCAGAACAAGCGTGACGAGATAGACGGCCACGAACATCAACGCAACCGTGGCGCCTCCCGGAACGGGAACGTCCACGGTAAACG
>JBIISS010000015.1:0-10861 GCA_044340895.1 Microbacteriaceae bacterium | reverse complement strand
TCCTACAAGCGCACCATGGCATTAGATTTGTGGGTTGACGACGACCTTGATCGACGACGGGAGCGTTGCCTCGCGGAGTGCGGCTTCAACATCATCGAGACCGAAAGTCGAGGTGACCATTGAGTCGAGGTTGACGAGGCCGGTCACGAGCAGGCTAATGGCCTGGGGCCACGTGTTGGCGTAGCGGAACACCCCTTCAATGAGAAGCTCGCGCGACTGTACTCGGCCGATTGGGATCGTCGGGTCGGAATTCGACATGCCGACTAGAACCACTCTTCCCGCGGCGCGCACGGAACGGATTCCGCCATCAATCGCGGCCGGGGCGCCGCTTGCGTCGATGAAAGCATCCACCTCGAGCGCGTCGAATGGCACGTCGGGACTCGCAGGATCGAGAGGGATGCCACCGAATCGCTGTGCCGTCATGCGGCGCTCTGCAGAGACATCCGATACGTAAACTTCGGCCGCCCCCATTGCTCGGGCGACTTGAACCATCACAAGCCCGATCGGTCCAGCGCCGGAAACGAGCAGGCGGGAGCCGAGTTCGATGCCAGCCTTGCGTGTGGCAGCGACCCCGACAGACAGCGGCTCGCACAAGGCGCCTGCGGCCATACTGATCTGCTCTGGCAGTTCGTAGGCGAAGTCGGTGGCGATGGTCTGGAACTGTGCGAACGCGCCATGGATCGGAGGCGTTGCATAGAACTGGATGTCGGGGCAAAGGTTGTAGCGGCCCGCTCGGCATTGAACGCACTGACGGCAGGGGCGCTGCGGCTCGATGGTGACTCTCTGTCCGACTCGACCAGGGGGCACTGCCGAACCGACGGCGACGATGGTCCCCGCAGCCTCGTGACCGAGGATGATCGGCTGTTCCACAACGAAGTCACCGATCCTGCCCTCGTGGTAGTAGTGCACGTCTGAGCCGCAAACACCCACAGACTCGATTCGCACGAGAACATCGTTGGCGCCGACGTCCGGGACGGGTACGTCGCGCACCGCAATGTGCTCAATGCCCTCGAGGACTGCGGCTCGCATCATGGCGTTCATGGTGACCCTTCGTTCGGAAATCGATTGCCAGCATAGCTTGATGTCCGGGCGGGGGACAAGGTGGGATTAGCGCGTAGCTGTCGACCCTCGCACGACGAGAGTCGGGATCAGCGGTGAGGGCTCGCTCACAGCCACCCCGAGAAACAGGTCGACAGCGCGGTTCGCCAGCTCCGACAGCGGTTGCTGAACCGAGGTGAGATCGCCCGTCTCGGCGACCATCGTGTTGTCGAACCCCGTGACGGCGAACCCTGGCTGGCCATCCAGCAGGCGTTCGCGCGCGACCTGGAGGGCTCCGGCGGCGATCACGTCATTGGCGCAGACAATCGCTTCCGTATCTGGCCACTGCTCGAGCAGCGATCGCGTGATGCTCAGGCTGGATGCACCAGAAAAATCTCCCGTCATGACTCGGGGAGCTTGTCGAGGATTGTGGGACACGCTGAAGCGTTCGAACGCGTCGGCGCGAAGCGATGAGGTGCTCGCACTCGGGTCCGATCCGATGAACGCGATGTGTCGTCGTCCGGTCTCGGTGAGATGCTCCAGAAGTAACTGAATGCCGTGGCCCTGATCGACTGTCGCGAAAGGCAACTCGTCGTCGATAACCCGGTCGATTTGCACGATCTGTGCCCGAAGACTCGCTGAGCGCAAGGCTGGCGCGCTCGCGGTCAAGTGGCAGGGCGAGATGAAGATGGCGTCTACGCGACGGTCGAGAAGCAGGTCGAGTGCGATTCTCTCCCGTTCGATTTCGTTGCCGCAGTCGACGAAAAGCACTGAGAGGTCATGCTCGCGTGTGGCCTGTTCCACGGCCTGCACGAGCAGCGGGAAGAACGGGTTGATGATGTCGGGGATCACGAGTCCGACCGTGCTGGTCTGCTGGGTCCTCAACGAGCGGGCGACGGAGTTGGGGCGGAACGACAGCGCATCCGCTGCCTGCCGGACGCGTTCGGCGATGTCGGGCCCTACCGGCCGAGCGCCCGACAGCGCGCGGGAGACCGTCGACGGCGACAATCCGGCGAGAGCCGCAACGTCTTGAATCGTCGGCCGATGATCTCGAGCAACTTGTTTTCGCATTGCCGCCATGCTACTGTCACGGCTACTGGCAATCGATTGCCCAACGAAGGGCAGGAAGGGATCACGCGACAACATGCCGATCAACGAAGTGCGGGAACTGCGAGACACGGTCGTACTCATCAGCGGGGCGACCTCGGGAATCGGGCGCGCCGCGGCGACGCTCTTGGTGGCCGCCGGGGCGCGCGTCGCCGTGACCGGTCGTGACCACGGTCGGCTGAATGAATTCACCGCCGAACTCGGAGCGGACAACTGCGTGGGTGTCACCGGCGACATTGGCGTTCTCGACACGAGCGCGCGGCTAGTCGACGCGGCGATCTCCCGATTTGGCCGGATCGACTCTGTGATCGCGTCAGCGGGAATCGGAGCATACGGTGACTTCCTGTCGTTGAGTGAACACGACATCGTCGAGATGGTCACGACGAATTTCACCGGCACGCTCTGGACTCTGCGGGCCGCCCTGCCCCATATGACTGATGGGGGCGACGTGATCATCGTTTCCTCCGTGGCGGGTGTTCGCGGCGGCGCCAACGAGGCGGTCTACGCGGGCACGAAGGCAGCGCAGCTCGTCTTCGCGGGTGCGCTCGACCGCGAGTACCGTGAACGCGGCGTACGAGTGACGTCGATGTGTCCCGCAGGGGTCAACACCCGATTCGCCCTGGGGCGGGGTCGCACCGATGGCGACCCAGCGCTCGGAGACTTCCTCGATCCTCTTGATGTTGGGGCCGCGATCGTTTACACGCTGACTCAACCTCGACGTTCGCGCACCACTCAGTGGAACATGTGGAGTGCGGCCGAAGGCGCTTGATCGCCATCGAGCACCGCGCACCCAAAGAAACAAGAATGACCTTGAAGTCGCGAGCCATTCTCTGCGTACCTGTTCTGCCGCCGTCATCGTGCCAGTGAATGGCAGACCCTAGCGATCGGACCCTCAGTGCTTTACGGAATCAATCCACTCCTCCACGGCGACGTTCTGCGCCTCCTCGATGGCGCAGGGCACGGTGACGGGATCATCGTCGCTGACGGTAATTTTCCCGCGCGAACGCTTGGGCTCCCGGTGGTCGTGATGTCGACTACCGACGTGGCAGCGGCGATCCGCGCGACGGCCTCTGTGATCCCGCCTGACGGCCATGCCGAGTACGCCTATCGTTGGATGTCTCCCGACCCAGGCGCTCCCGGGTTCGACGAAACACGCCAGAGTGAGGCGCTCGCCGAGTTGTGCGCGTGGGCAAGAACGATGCCGGGAGCGCCTGTCGCACGGAGCGAGTTCTACGACTTGGCCCGCTCCTGCGCACTGGTCATCCAGACCATCGACTACTCGCCGTACTGCGACTTTATCTTGGTGAAGGGTGTCGTCGTCTCCGAATCGAGCGCGACGCCCTAGCTCAGATCGGAACACAGAGCTTGGGGCTGATGATTCGGTGATTGCCTTCCGCGGGCGCAACGTCAGCCTTCTACTTTGGTGGCTTTGCGGGCAAACTGCGATGCTCCAGGAAGAACTGCGCGGGCATCCAGCATGATTTGTCGCGCTATCTTGACCACCATACACACATCGGCTATCGTTACTTGAAACGATTCAAAAATGATGGGAAGAAACTTGTCCAGCTTCTCCGAGTCGATTGCCATTCACTTAAGTCGTCTGGCCATAGAACTGCCGAGTTGGGCATTCGCAAACTCCGGAACGCGGTTCCGGGTGTTCTCGACGCCGGGGACGCCACGCGACTCGTTCGAGAAGATCGCCGACGCGGCTCAGGTTCACAAGCACACCGGACTCGCTCCCCGCGTGGCGCTACACATTCCGTGGGACAAGGTTGACGACTACGCAGCCCTCCGCGCCCACGCCGAGGAGCACGGCGTCTCTCTCGGCACGATCAACTCGAACACCTTCCAGGACGAGGAGTACAAGTTCGGCTCCCTCGCTGCGAGCGACCCCGTCGCTCGTCAGCGGGCGATCGACCACCACTTCGACTGCATAGAGGTGATGCACGTGACGGGTTCGCGCGACCTCAAGATCTGGCTGGCGGATGGCACAAACTACCCCGGCCAGGACGACATTCGCCGTCGGCAGGACAACCTCGCTGAAAGCCTCGCGGCCATCTACGAGCGCATCGGAGAGAACCAGCGTCTCGTGCTGGAGTACAAGTTCTTCGAGCCGGCGTTCTACCACACTGATGTTCCCGACTGGGGTACGGCATACGCGCAGGTGGCTGCTCTCGGAGACCGTGCAATGGTGTGCCTCGATACCGGCCACCACGCGCCCGGCACCAACATCGAGTTCATCGTCATGCAGCTGCAGCGTCTCGGAAAGCTCGGCTCGTTCGACTTCAACTCGCGCTTCTACGCCGACGACGACCTCATCGTCGGGGCAGCCGACCCGTTCCAGCTCTTTCGCATCATGGTCGAGGTCGTGCGCGGAGGCGCATACGACGAGGGCAGCGAAGTGGGCTTCATGCTTGACCAGTGCCACAACGTTGAAGAGAAGATTCCGGGTCAGATTCGCAGCGTGCTCAACGTTCAGGAGATGACCGCCCGCGCACTGCTCGTCGATCGTGAGGCGCTCGACGCCGCCCAACGGAGCAACGACGTGCTCGCCGCCAACAGCATCCTCATGGATGCCTTCTACACGGATGTCCGCGCCGACCTCGCCACCTGGCGCGAATCGCGCGGTCTTTCCGCCGACCCGATGGCCGCGTACGCAGCCAGTGGATACCGTGACCGAATCGTCGCCGAGCGTGTCGGCGGCACCCAATCCGGATGGAGAGCATGATGACCGAGATCTCGTCGATGTTGATGCCGAAGACCCGCCGCAAGACCCGGATCGGGCTCGTCGCAGGGGGCTTGGGAACGTACTGGCCTCAGTTCCCGATGCTGCTTCCTCAGTTGCAGGAGAGCGCGCGGTATGTGTCAGGTCGCTTTCAGGCGATGGACGCTGAGGTCATCGATGTCGGCTTTATCTCCGATGCCCAGGAGGGGGCGGTCGCGGCCGAGAAGCTTCGCGCTGCCGATTGCGATCTCATCGTCATGTTCTTGACGACCTACCTGACCTCGTCGATGGTGCTCCCAATCGCGCAGCGCTCGAACACCCCCGTTCTCTTGATCGACATGCAGCCGTCCGAGAAGATGGATCACGCCACCTTCGACACGGGTGCGTGGCTCGCATATTGTGGTCAGTGCTCGGTTCCCGAGGTGGGCAATGTGTTCCGCCGTGCAGGAATCCCGTTCCGTTCCGTGTCGGGCCACCTCACGCACGAGCCGGCGTGGCGCCGGATCGAGCAGTGGATCAATGCGGCCCGCGTGCGCGCCGCGCTCCGACACGCCCGGCACGGGTTGATGGGCCACGTCTACCCGGGCATGCTCGATGTCTCGACCGACCTCACGCTGCTTCCCATCACATTCGGTTCGCACATCGAGGTGCTCGAGTTGGACGACCTTCGCGTTCGCGTCGAAAAGGTGACCGAAGCGGAGACGCGTGCCCGCATGTCGCTCGCTCGCGATATCTTCACCCTTGATGACACCGTGGTCGAGGAAGACTTCGCGTGGGGCGCCACGGTTTCGGTCGGACTCGACCGCCTCGTTGATGACTTCGAACTCGACAGCCTCGCGTACTACCACCGCGGACTCGACGGTGAGCAGCATGAACGACTCGGCGCGGGCATGATTCTGGGCGCCTCGCTGCTGACCGCGCGAGGCATCCCGGTGACCGGCGAGTACGAGCTCCGCACGACGGTCGCCCAGCTCGCAACCCAGGTCGTGGGTGCCGGCGGTTCGTTCTGCGAGATCCAGGCTCTCAACTTCAACGACGGTGTGGTCGAAATGGGCCACGACGGCCCGGCGCACCTCGCGGTAAGTTCGCGCGACCCCTTGTTGCGTGGCCTGGGAGTCTTCCACGGCAAACGAGGGTGGGGCGTGAGCGTCGAATTCGATGTTCAGCAAGGCCCCGTCACACTACTGGGGCTTGGTCAAGATCGCGATGGTGGCCTGTCGTTCATCGCTTCCGAGGGCGCGGTGGTGCCGGGCCCGCTGTTGGCGATCGGCAACACGACGAGCCGCGTCGACTTTGGGCGTGACCCGGGCGAGTGGGTTGACGAGTGGAGCGCCACGGGAATCGGCCACCACTGGTCGCTCTCGATCGGCCACCGGGCAGCTGACTACAAAGCCGCAGCGAGCCTGCTCGGTATTGAATTCCGCCAGGTCTGATTCATGTCGCTCGTCGTTGTTGCGGTGCTCACCGCGAAGCCCGGCATGGGGCCCCGAGTCATAGAGTCGTTTCGTGAAGTCTCTCCCCACGTTCATCACGAAGAGGGATGCGAACTGTATGCAGCGCACCTCGAACAGGGCGGCGACACTGTCGTCATGGTCGAGCGGTGGACGACGCGAGCTGACCTCGATGCCCATGCCGCGGGCGCGCCCCTCGCGCGACTGAACGAGCTCAACGCTGACCTGCTCGAGCGGCCGTATGACGTGTGGTTTCTCGACCCCGTTCCGCTCGGTGTACCGGCTCAGGGCACCATTCCCCCGGCACCGTGACCGATTACTGACCACATGTGAAGTGACCTTATGACTACGCAGAATGACCTCATCGCCCGCAGCAATCGCCTCGGTGCCGAGCCGCACATCACCAACTACGCGGGGGGCAACACCTCGGCGAAGGGGACCGAGACCGACCCCGTCACGGGGGAGCCGGTCGAGCTGCTGTGGGTCAAAGGTTCGGGTGGCGACCTCGGCACGCTCACCGAGCAGGGTCTCGCCGTGCTGCGCCTCGACCGCATGCGTGCGCTCGTCGACGTCTACCCCGGCCTCGACCGTGAAGACGAGATGGTCCGAGCCTTCGTCTACTGCCTCCACGGCACTGGCGGCGCGGCTCCCAGCATCGACACCGCCATGCACGGCCTCGTGGATGCGACCCACGTCGATCACCTCCACCCCGACGCCGGCATCGCCATTGCGACGGCACGAGACGGCGAGAAGCTCACGAAGAAGATCTTCGGTGAGAAAGTCGTGTGGGTTCCCTGGCGCCGGCCGGGCTTTCAGCTAGGGCTCGATATTGCCGCGATCAAGGCCGCGAACCCGCAGGCGATCGGCTGCATTTTGGGGGGCCACGGCATCACGGCGTGGGCCAACACGAGCGCGCAGTGCGAGAAGAACAGCCGGTGGATCATCGACACCGCGCAGGCCTACCTCGACGCGAAGGGCAAGAAGGCCCCGTTTGGCAAGCCGCGCGCGAAGTTCGCGGTTTTGCCGGCCGAGGAGCGCCGCGCGAAGGCCGCCGCCCTTGCGCCCACTATCCGCGGACTCGCGAGCCACGACCGCCCCGTTGTCGGCCACTTCATCGATGACGTGCGCGTTCTCGACTTTCTCGCGAGCGCGAACGCTCCGAAGCTCGCCGGGCTGGGTACGAGTTGCCCCGACCACTTCTTGCGGACCAAGGTTAAGCCGATGCTGCTCGACCTTCCGGCGGGCGCGAGCGTTGAGGCGAGCATCCAGCGCCTGAAAGAACTGCACGAGGCGTACCGCGCCGATTACACCGCCTACTACGAGAAGCACGCCACGCCTGAGTCGCCGAGCATGCGCGGCGCTGACCCGCTCATTGTTCTCGTGCCGGGCGTCGGCATGTTCAGCTTCGGCGCGAACAAGCTGACCGCGCGCGTCGCGGGTGAGTTCTACCTCAACGCGATCAACGTCATGCGTGGCGCGGAGTCGATCAGTAGCTACACGCCCATTAGCGATGCCGAGAAGTTCCGCATCGAGTACTGGGCGCTCGAAGAAGCCAAACTGCAGCGAATGCCGAAGCCGAAATCACACGCCACGCGCGTCGCCTTCGTCACTGGCGCGGCGAGCGGCATCGGCAAGGCCATCGCCACCCGCCTCACCGCCGAGGGCGCATGCGTCGTAATCGCCGACCTTGACCTCGCGAAGGCGCAGGCGGCCGCCGCCGAGCTCGGGTCGACTGACGTCGCGATAGGCGTGCAGGTCGACGTGACCGATCAAAGGCAGATCGAGCGGGGCATCCAGGATGCCGTGCTCGCGTTCGGCGGCATCGACATCGTCGTCAATAACGCGGGGTTGTCGCTCAGCAAGCCGCTGCTCGAGACGACCGAAGCCGACTGGGATCTGCAGCACGACGTCATGGCGAAAGGCTCGTTCTTGGTGTCGAAGGCCGCTGCTCGCGTGCTCATCGACCAGGGTCTCGGCGGCGACGTCATCTACATCTCGAGCAAGAACTCGGTATTCGCGGGCCCCAACAACATTGCCTACTCGGCGACGAAGGCCGACCAAGCGCATCAGGTTCGCTTGCTCGCGGTCGAGCTCGGCGAGCACGGCGTGAAAGTCAATGGCATCAACCCCGACGGCGTCGTGCGTGGGTCTGGGATCTTCGCGAGCGGTTGGGGAGCCAATCGGGCCGCGACCTACGGCGTGGCCGAAGACGACCTCGGAAAGTTCTACGCCCAGCGCACCATTCTCAAGCGCGAGGTGCTGCCCGAGCACGTGGCAAACGCTGTCGCCGTGCTTACGGGCCCCGACCTCTCGCACACCACCGGGCTGCACATTCCCGTTGACGCGGGTGTCGCGGCCGCGTTCTTGCGGTAGCTGAGCGTGAGCATCCACGTCGCTGCAGTCGACCTCGGCGCCACGAGTGGTCGTGTCATGCGTGCCGTGGTCGGGGCCGACCGGCTTGAGCTCGTCGAAGTCACGCGGTTTGCTAACGGGCCGGTCAAGCGATCCGGCGCCCTGCACTGGGATATCGAGGCCCTGCGCGGCCACATCATCGCGGGTTTGCGCGCCGCTCTCGCCGAAGACCCGCTCATCACGAGCATCGGCATCGACTCGTGGGCTGTCGACTATGCGCTCATGGCGGGCGACCGGATGCTCGGCACGCCTTTTCACTACCGCGACGATCGCACGGCTCGCGGTGTCGCCGCCGTGCACGCCGTTGTACCGCCCGACGAGCTCTATGCGGCCTCGGGCCTTCAGCACTTGCCGTTCAACACGGTTTTTCAGCTCGCCGCTGAGGGTGACGCGCTCGCGGCCGCCGATCGCTTTTTGCTCATCCCCGACCTCGTCGCGTTCTGGCTCACGGGCCGTTCGGTTGCGGAGTCGACCAATGCCTCCACGACGGGGCTGCTCGACCCGCGCACGGGTGAGTGGAACGACGAACTCATCGCTCGCGTTGGGTTGCCGCGCCGTTTGTTCCCCGAGCTCGTGCGACCCGGCGACGACCTGGGGCCGCTGACGCCGCTGATGGCCGCCGAACTCGCCGCGCCTGAGGGGGTGAGGGTCACGGCCGTCGGATCCCACGACACGGCCTCGGCCGTTGTCGGAGTGCCCATGACACGGCCCGACGCCGCGTACATCAGCTGCGGCACGTGGGGGTTGGTGGGGCTGGAGCTTGAGCATCCGGTGATCACTGATGACAGTCGCGAGGCCAACTTCACCAACGAGGGTGGCGTCGATGGGCGGGTGCGGTTCTTGCACAACGTCATGGGGCTGTGGCTGCTCAGCGAGACGATTCGCTCGTGGGAGGCCGCTTCAGGCCCTGTCGACCTCGGTCGGCTACTGGTCAACGCCGCCGCGGTCGCCGAGCCTGTGCCGATTTTCGACGCCAACGACGAGCGCTTCATGGCCCCCGGTGATATGCCCGGTCGCATTGCCGCGGTGCTCACCGAACAGGGCGACACCGTGCCCGCCAAGCCCGCCGCGATGGCGCGCTACATACTCGAAAGTCTGGCGGTGGCCTTCGCCGCTGCGGTGCGCGACGCGGGCCGACTCGCCGATCGCGAGGTCGGCGTCATTCACCTCGTCGGTGGCGGAGCCCTCAACAGCCTGCTCTGCCAACTGGTCGCCGATCGATCGGGGATGCCCGTGCTCGCGGGCCCCGTCGAAGCCACGGCTCTCGGCAACGTGCTCGTGCAGGCACGCGCGCTCGGGCTCGGCGGCGAGCTCGAGCAGCTGCGCGCTCTCGTAGCGAAGGCGTACCCGCTGCAGAGGTATGAGCCGCGCGACTGACGCAGTGCACCCCGAACCCTTACGCCCGAATACGTGACCCCCGTGCTCGATCGACCCGGCGTTGCGCTCGAGGCTCTCGGGTTTCCTCAGCCGGCGAGCCTCCGGGGCGCGGCGGCCGCGGTGTTCATCGCACTGGGGATCGCGTCAGCGGTGCGCTCGTGGTTCTGGTGGATGGCTGCCGAGTCCGCGTTGCGTCGTCATGCGGCATTGCCCGCCCTGTCACTCGGGCTCGAGATGGTCATCGGCCTCGTGACCGCTGTGCTGCTCGTCGCTGTGGGCTCGATCGTGTGAGTTCGCCGTTCGACCCCGGTCTGCAGGGAGAGCGCACCGCGCTCGCCTGGACCCGAACCGCACTGGCACTCGCGATTGCGGGCGCCCTCATCATGCGGTTCACGATCGACCGCTTGGGTGTCGTCGCTCTGGTGCTCGGTTCCATTGCCGTAGCACTCGCCGCGGTCATGGCGATGCTGGCGCGGGTCCGCTTCGTGCCACATTCGCGACATACGCGGACATCGTGGCAACTTTTGCGCGTGCCTTCGCACTCGCTTAGGTGTCGTGGCAGCTCTGTGTCCACTTTCGGTCGCGAGCTGATCGAGTCCTCGTCGATCATTCCGTAAGAATTCTTCGGGTCCTTCATCCAACTTGCCAACGACTCGGGGACAGAGTGGTCTCTCACGAGTCCTCTCACGAATGGCGTCGGATAATGTCGGATGACTTCCTATGAGCGGGGGTGAGAGCGCAGAGAAACCGG
>JBIISS010000177.1:0-3205 GCA_044340895.1 Microbacteriaceae bacterium | reverse complement strand
CATGATGTCGTCCATGGGTCGGCGTTCACACTCACCTCGATGAATGACGGTGATTCCAAAGTCTCGGGCTCGTGTCGCGTAGTCGGCTGAGTTTGCAAAGTCTTGAATGCCGATCTGAACGATGCGGTGCGGGTCAAGTCCGGCTTCGATGAGACGCCGAACGGGCGACCCGTTCGAGATTCCATCACGCAGGTCATAGTGCGCGTCGAGGGTGATGAGGCCCGCGGTGGGCAGATGTTCACCGAACGCGCCGAGCGCGGCAGCGACCGTGATCGAGTTGTCACCGCCCAACGCGATGATGATCTCTGACCGTTCAACGGCGGCGCGCATCGCGACAACAGTGCGAGCTTCGCCGTCAGGTGAATCGGGGTCAACGATGTCGCCAAAGTCGGCACAGACGAGGCCGTCGAGCGGCACCACATCTCGCCGACCCCGGTCGGCAACGAGACTGGGGCTATAGCGACGAAGTGCTTCGCGAATCGCCGCCGGGGTGAGGTGTGCGTTCGTCGGAGAGAGCGAAGTGAGATACGCCGGGATGCCCAAGATTCCGAGAATGATGCGACCCTCAACCTTGTCAGCGAGCGGCCACGATCCGGCGCGTGGCCAGTGTGGATCATGCGACAGCGCAGCACCCCTCACTGGTTCACGCCCATGGTCTCGCTAAGAACGACGACGGCGCAGGGCGATGGCCAGCCCTCCCACCGCGAGCGTGAGCGCCCCGACGCCCAGCGGAACGAGCGAGTTCAGCCCGGTCGCCGGAAGCTCGGTCGGCGCGGAGCGCGGGTAATCTGCCACGAAGGACCCATCATTGGATAAGTACGGGGCCACTAGCTGCGACATGAAGTACGCGTAGTCATACGATTCGCCGGCTGATTCCACCGAAGAACCGCCCGCGAGGTAATTCCCCTGCGAGATACAGAGGGGTTCATCCGAATCCCAGGCTTCTGCTCCAGGGGGGAGCGTTCCCGCAACATACTGCGTTCCAGGGGCCATCACCACGCGGTACATCCATTCTTGGCCATTGACATTCTGGGAGAACGTGACGTCGAGTGGCTCGAAGGTGACCGAAAACACTCGCGGGTATGACTCGCCAGGAGCGTCGAGAAACGCGTCGCAGGCCGCCGGGGCGACCGCTGGAGAAAGCTCCGACACGGCAACAATCTTGAATGCGGCCAAGGACGGTTCCGACGAGGTCAGCAACGACGTCGCTTGGTATCGCTGAAGCTTGGGGTTCGAGCCATCGTCGGTTCGAGAAAGACCCAAAAACGGCGAGTCAACGTCGGAACTAAGATACACGTTGAGTAAATCGAGATCGGTCGTAGTCGTCACATTGACCGAGGGGTCAGTCAGGTCTTTGAAGTCAGCCGGAAAGTCCGTCTCGGATGAAATCGTGAATTCAACCTTGCCCAGACCGAACTGTGGGACACAAACTTGATACCAGTTGTCGAAGTCTCCAGAGATGTCTGCGGCCTCCCCAGGGTTACAGACCGGAGCCGTGCCGACTGCATTCGCAGGCGCGACGACAAGCGGCGCAACAACGCTGGACACACCGAGAGCCACTGCTGACCCCGCCGACATGATGCTCTTCATGAGTTCCTACCTTCCCTGAAGTCGTTCTGCCAATATCTTAGGACAATGAACGACACGCGCACGGGAAACCTCTGGTACCGGCGAGGTGAAGCCATTGGCGAGGGGCTGGTGGAGGTCTCATCCCACTTCAACGATGCGCATCCCGACGGTGCGGTTGTCTCGGCTCACGACGAGCCCTCGGGTGACAACGAAGTGTGGCACGCGCGTGCGAGCCAGGCTGGCATCGTGCACATTGATATTGATCCCGCGTCGATTCCGAACGCACCACCGGTGTGGTTTGTCTATGTTCCCGAACCGCAGGCATCACCGGCCGCGGCGAACCTCGTGGCGTACGAGGTCGATGGCGCGACGCCCTCTTCGTTGCCTCCCGCCGGAACCGTCATTAGCGCACAACGTTTTCCCGTTCTTGGCGTACCGAACGACGCTCAAGTCGCGGCGATTCGTTGGTACCCGCACGATGGCTTGATTCATCAGGTCTACGTGCGGCAGGATGCGCGGCGCAAGTCACTCGGCACGGTCATGATTTACGCAGCATCTGCTCTTCACCAGTCGCATGGCTGGCCCGGAGCGATTCACGGTGATGGTCGACGCACTGATCTTGGCGACAAGTTCGTCGCCGGCTTGCGCCATCCGCAGCGTTACCAACCGCTGACGGAAATGCAGCCGCCAATGGACTAGTCACGTGCCACAGCTCGGCCTTGGGGGCAGGATTTGACGCCCCGGCTTCGAATTCCCGCTCGGCGGCATGCGCCTCACGGCTCGGCCGTGGGCCCAGCAGGTTCATTCACCCACCCCAACAAAAGACGAAGACCCCCACAAGGGGGGCCTTCGTCTTTTGTTGCGGGGGCAGGATTTGAACCTACGACCTCTGGGTTATGAGCCCAGCGAGCTACCGAGCTGCTCCACCCCGCGTCGGTAGTTCCAGATTAGCACGCAGAAACGAGCGTCAAAAACACTCTACTTCTGGTGCGAGATGGCGTGAAATGCCTTGCGCAGCGCGGCCGTGAGCTTGGCGTCTTCGTTGCGTGCGACCGCTTCGTTCTCGCTCGCGATGGCATCGGTGCGAACGCGATACGCATTCATCGCATCCGTGATCGCTTCGGTGATTGCCTCAGCCTGGGCCGGGTGGAACGTACCTTCGTATTCGCTCGGCTTGGATGCTTCCGCCAACTGAGCCTCAAGTTCGACGACACGAGACTGCTCCTGCTCCAGCTGTGCTCGCGCTGCGGCCTGTGATTCTCGGATTCGATCCGCAAGACCATCGAGTGTCTCCTGCAACTGGTCGCGTTGAGCCGTCAATTCTTCGACGGCAGCTTTCGCGGTTTCAAATTCTCCCAGTGTGCCTGCGCGGGCCTGTTCACGGGCCGCTTCCAGGGATTGGTCATACTCGGCTGCTTGAGCCGCGATTTGCGCGTTGACTTGCTGAATTTGCTTCTCAGCTTCGTGTCGGTAGGTCTCGGCGTAGGCCGAAGCCTCTTCCATAATCATTCGATCAAGCAGGCCCATCAGGTGAGGGTCGCTCGCAACCTGCTCGCCGAAGAGCACGACCAGTGTGGCGGTGAACTCGGCGCGAGCGGGGGACTCCATGTTGGAAATCCTACCCACCGCTCGACGC
>JBIISS010000014.1:0-11000 GCA_044340895.1 Microbacteriaceae bacterium | reverse complement strand
AGATCGACTGACGTTTCTGCTCGAGTTCGCGAACGAGCTTCCGGAGTTGCCGCCACGTTACGCCGAACACCCGGAGCTTCTCGAGCGCGTGGAGGAATGCCAGTCCCCCGTGTACATCTTCGTAGAAGTGGACGCCGCCGACGTCGTCGGCGTCTTTGCAACCGCCCCCCGAGAGGCACCCACCACTCGCGGGTTCGCTTCGATTCTTGTGCAGGGACTGACCGGGCTCACGGCAGCAAAGGTGCTCAACGTTGCTGACGATTTTCCGAGCTCGTTGGGGCTCAATGACCTCATCTCGCCCCTCCGCGTGCGAGGCATGACCGGAATGCTCTGGCGCATCAAGCGCCAAATCAAGACTCGCCTCACCGAAGCAACTTCCTAGTTCGTGCATCCGGTCTATTCATCGGTCGAATGGCCACAATCACAAACGTGGTGGCGAGCCAACATTTTGCTCGACGAGAATGGCTCGGCCGTTGGCAGCGACGGAACGTCGAGCAGCTTGACATCAGGTCGCGACCGACACCTCTTGCGTCAGATTCGCGCCGAGGCAGAATTGGTCGTCACGGGCGGAGAGACCGTGCGACAAGAAGGATGGCACTTCCCGCCTCACGGCGAGCTCATCGTACTTTCATCCTCGGGACCATTGCCCGTTGAATCATGCCCGCACCTCAATCGACTCACCGTCGTCACTGACCCTGACTCTCTCAATCAGGTCATTAGCGAGTCGGTCGCGACACGAATTCTCTGCGAGGGCGGCCCGAGACTGCTTCGCGATCTGCTTTCGCATCGACGCATTGACGAATTGTTCGTGTCGCTATTGATTCCATCAGAAACAGCCAATATCGACACAATCATGAGCATCGTGCGATCGACCTTGCATGTGGGTACAGAAGACTTCGAATTGATGGGGGTCGTTTTCGACCCCGCGATTGCATTTGCGCGTTTTCAACGTCGGCGCGTTATCAACGGCTCGTAGCAACCCGTCGGTAAGGTCGAAACGTGAGCGCACATGAAAACGACGGTGTCCCCCCGGAGTTCGCTGCCGCATCAGCCCAATTGGCTGCAGGCCCCATGAGATCAGACCTGCGCGTTCGAAGCATCACCTCGCCCACCGGCATCGCACCCTACTCCGTTGCCTTTGCAGCCGAGGTTCTTCCACTTGACGTCGACGATACCTCGGCACACGGGGCAGGGCGATTCGTCTATCTGTTCGACCCCGAAGGACAAGATGGGTGGGGAGGAACCTCACGTGTGGTGTGTTTCGCGCAGGCCCCTTTAGAAGGAGACATTTCGACGGATCCGTTCTTGGCAGACGTCGCGTGGTCATGGCTCACCGATGCCCTAGCTTCGAGAGAAGTTGAATACACTCGCGCCTCGGGAACGGCAACACGAATCTTGGCAAAAGGATTCGGAGAGTTGGCAGGCGAACAAGACACCGCGCACGTAGAACTTCGTGCTTCGTGGAGCCCTGCCCCCGGCAACATTGGAGGCCACATCGAGGCCTGGGGTGAGCTACTCGCCATGCTTGCGGGACTCCCCCCACGAGAGGGAGCAACGAGTCTGGATGCTCGGCGCCGGGAGCGTGGTTAGCGTTCACGTAATCGACAATGGCGAGGACTTTTCGCAAGCGTGTAACGCGCTACGAAGTGGCACCGGCCCATTCGCAGTCGATGCCGAGCGAGCATCCGGGTTCACGTATTCACAGCGCGCCTACTTGATTCAGGTCTATCGGCGCGATGCAGGCACGTTTTTGTTTGATCCGCCTGCAATCGGAAACATGGCGGAACTGACCGAAGTAGCCGGTGACGAGGAATGGATCTTTCACGCGGCGAGTCAAGATCTGCCGTGTCTTCGCGAAGTGGGAATCACGCCGAGACACGTTTTTGACACCGAACTCGCTGCACGACTGCTCGGGATGGACCGTGTCGGGCTGGGCGCCGTCGTCTCGGAGCTTCTTGGCGTTCAACTCGAGAAGGCGCACAGTGCAGTCGACTGGTCCACTCGGCCGCTGCCGGAGCCGTGGCTTGAGTACGCGGCCCTTGACGTTGAGTTGTTGGTGGATCTCCGCGATGCGATGACCGTGATGCTGGATGAGGCCGGAAAAGCTGACTATGCCCATCAAGAATTTCGCGCGACGCTGGACAAACCTGAAAAGGAGCTCGCCATCGAACCCTGGCGTCGCCTGTCTGGTCTGCACACACTGCGATCAACTCGACTGCTAGCTATTGCTCGAGAATTGTGGCTGGCGCGCGATCGCATTGCAGCACAGCGCGACGTTGCTCCCGGACGACTCGTCCCCGATGCCAGTCTCGTGGCAGCCGTCGCTGCAAATCCCGAATCGAAGGTCGCACTGTCGAAGGTCAAGGCGTTCAGTGGTCGCGCCTCTCGCTCATTGATTGATGAGTGGTGGGCTGCAATCGAACGTGGTCGGCGCACGGAGGACCTACCCGCTCTCCGAGTGAAGACCACCGAGTTACCGCCAGCACGCGCGTGGGCCGAGCGCAACCCTGAAGCTCACGAGCGGCTCCTACGCATGCGACCTCGCATGCAGGCGGTCTCGGAAGATCTCCAGATTCCTATCGAGAACCTGCTAACACCTGCTCTATTGCGCAGCGTCGCATGGGAACCGCCACCTGTCGTTGACGAACAACACGTGTCTACAGCGTTGCTTTCGGGCGGAGCGCGACCGTGGCAGATTGAGATCTGTGGACCGCTCATCGTTGACGCCCTGTTGGACGAATCTCCTCTCCCCGTCGTCGATCCACCGCTCGAAGACCACGTCTCGACTGAGTAGCGCTCGCACTGCTCCCGGTCTCGTCGTAGGCTCAAAGACGGTTGTATCTCATAGAGGAGTCAAGATGTCGAACATGGAACGAGTTGTCTTCGTAGACGGAGTTCGCACTCCATTTGGTCGTGCCGGCGAAAAGGGCATGTACTGGAACACGCGCAGCGACGACCTCGCAGTGAAAGCTCTCATGGGGCTCCTCGAGCGCAACCCGAAGCTTGACACGAGCAAAGTCGATGACGTCGCGATAGCCGCCACCACGCAAACAGGCGATCAAGGGTTGACGCTCGGCAGAACGGTTGGAATCCTTGCCGGACTCCCACTCAGCGTTCCGGGATACGCCATCGATCGAATGTGTGCAGGTGCCATGACTTCTGTGACGACGTTGGGCGGGGCCATTGGGTTTGGCATGTACGACTTCGCCATTGCTGGTGGCGTTGAGCACATGGGGCGTCACCCCATTGGATTAGATGCTGACCCGAATCCTCGCTTCGTCGCAGAAAAGCTCGTCGAAGCAGACGCCTTGAACATGGGTGCGACCGCCGAACGATTGCACGATCGTTTTCCTCAACTGACCAAAGACCGCGCAGACGCATTCGCCATGGCAAGTCAGCAGAAGGTCGCTCAGGCCTACTCAGATGGCAACATTCAACCCGACCTCATTCCCATTGCCATCAAGACAGACTCCGGATGGGGGTTGGCGACAGAGGATGAAGGTCGACGCCCGGAAACAACCCTCGAGGGCCTGTCGACCCTCAAAACTCCGTTCCGGCCGCACGGTCGAGTCACCGCGGGCAACTCTTCTCCGCTAACAGACGGAGCAACTGTCTCTTTGCTCGCCAGCGAATCGGCAGCAAAGGCAGCCGGCATGAGCACAAAAATGCGCATGGTTTCGTTTGCATTCGCTGGTGTGCAGCCCGAGGTAATGGGAATTGGCCCCATTCCATCGACTGAGAAGGCGCTCAAGAAAGCGGGCCTCACAATCGATGACATTGGGCTCTTCGAACTTAACGAAGCTTTCGCAGTGCAGGTCTTGAGTCTGCTCGATCACTTCGGCATTGCCGACGACGACAAACGAGTGAACCCCTACGGTGGCGCAATCGCGCTAGGGCATCCTCTTGCATCGAGTGGTGTTCGACTCATGATTCAACTTGCGCGACAGTTTGAACAGCGCCCGGATGTTCGTTACGGCCTCACTGCGATGTGCATCGGGCTCGGCCAGGGTGGCACTGTGATTTGGGAGAACCCGCACTTCGACGGAAAGCGCAAGTAATCGACATGGGCAACTACGACAACATCGACTTCTCCGACCTGCTCGCGCTGTCCTCAGAAGAGGTTGTGACAAACAGTTCGGTCACAGATGTTCGCCTTGCCTCGGGTCGAATTCTGGCGCTGATTACGCTCGACAACGGGCTCGATCACACGCGACCCAACACGCTTGGTCCGCGAACACTGATGCAGCTCGATGACACCCTGGTCGCGCTCGCTCAGCGCGTGAGCGTTGGCGAGATTCAGGCAGTCGCCGTGACGGGCAAGCCATACTTTCTGGCCGCAGGAGCCGATCTAAGTCGCGTTGCTGATATCCCGTCCAAAGCCGCTGCTCGCAAACTTGCAGAACTGGGACACCGCACACTCGGGCGACTCGCTGAGCTCGGCTGTCCGTCGTTCGTCTTCATCAACGGCTTGGCGCTTGGCGGCGGGCTCGAGATTGCTTTGAACGCGGATTACCGAACCGTCGACTCGAGTGCTCCAGCGATTGCCCTGCCCGAAGTATTCCTCGGACTGGTGCCGGGTTGGGGTGGTGCGTATCTGTTACCAAACCTCATCGGCATTGAGAACGCGCTCACGGTCATGCTCTCAAATCCTTTGAAGAACAATCGGATGCTGTCGGCCCCACAGGCGCTCGAGCTGGGCATCGCAGACGCAATGTTTGGCCCCGGTCGCTTCTTGGAGCAATCACTCGAGTGGGCAGACGACGTGCTTGGTGGCAAGAAGGTCAAGCGACCACACCAACCCGGCAAGGTCGAACGCGCCGTGAAGTGGGATGCCGCGATAAAGATTGCGCGCTCCACGGTAACCAAGCGAATTGGAACCATTGCGAAGGCGCCGTTTGCTGCGCTTGACCTCATGGCGGCTGCGAAGTCGGGAACTCGAAACGAGGGATTCGCGCGCGAAGATGACGTGCTGGCTGAGCTTATCTCGGGAGATCAATTCCAGGCGAGCATCTATGCCTTCAATTTGGTGCAGAAGCGTGCCAAGAAGCCAGCAGGTGCTCCAGACCCAGCACTGGCAAACAAGATCACCAAGGTCGGCGTCATCGGCGCGGGACTCATGGCTCGTCAGTTTGCGTTGCTCTTCGCCCGACGCTTGCGTGTTCCCGTTGTGCTTACTGACATAGACCAAGGTCGCCTCGACCAGGCTTTGGATTACATCCACGGCGAAATCGACGCTCTACTTGCGAAGGGTCGCATGGGATCCGACGACGCCGGACGTGTTCACGCCTTGGTTTCCGGTTCAACGGATCCGACCGCGTTCGCGGATGCCGATTGGGTCATCGAGGCTGTTTTCGAAGAGCTGACGGTCAAGCAAGAAGTATTTGCAAAGTTTGAGGCAATCATTCCTGAGAGCGCGATTCTGGCGACGAACACATCTTCCCTCTCGGTGAAGGAGATCGGCTCAAAACTAAATCACCCTGAACGACTTGTCGGATTCCACTTCTTCAACCCGGTTGCCGTCATGCCTCTCATCGAGGTGGTGCGCGCCCCCAAAACGAACGATGCGACCCTCGCAACCGCGATGAACGTTGCAAAGCAGCTCAAGAAGACGGCCATTATCACAGCCGACACACCCGGATTCGTGGTGAACCGATTGCTGGCGAAGCTACTCGGTGAAGCAATGCACGCTGTCGACACGGGAACCTCGTTTGAGACGGTCGAATCGGCTCTGGATTCGTTTGGCATGCCGATGGGACCATTCGAGCTGCTCGACTTGGTCGGACTCAAAGTCGGAGCTCACGTACTCGATACTCACCACGCGGCGTTCCCCGATCGTTTCTTTCGAAGCGACAACCTTCATGCCTTAGCCGAGGCCGGAGTGTTGCTCACGCGTGACAAGAACGGAAACATCACTGGTTTCGATGACAAGGCACGTGCCATCGTTGCGGGCGGCGCATCTCCCATGTCAGCCGAAGAGCTCAACAAGCGAGTCGAAGATGGCCTGGCCGACGAAATCGCCCGGATGCTCAGGGAGAAGGTCGTCGGATTCCCCGAGGACATCGACCTGTGCATGATTCTCGGCGCTGGCTGGCCGTTGCAAATGGGCGGAATTACGCCCTATCTCGACCGCGTTGGCGCGAGCGAACGCGTGAACAAGAAGGCATTCCACAAACCCGCCATTGAGGGCGTGGCCTGAGCGGAAAGCTAGTTCTTGCCCTTGACCTGTTCGCTGGTCACCGTGGGCTCGTCTAGCGGTCGAGCGATGGGAATCTTGCTCCCGAGCACCTGGGCGATGACATCCCGCGCAATTGTCGCCGCTGTGAGGCCTGCGTCTTCGAGGATTTCCTCACGCGTGGCATGCTCGATGAACTCATCTGGCAGGCCCAACTCATCCACGGCCGTGTCGACTCCCGCACTACGCAGGTCCTGTCGGATGCGCGTACCGATGCCGGCAACCCGCACACCGTCTTCTAGCGTGATGACGAGTCGGTGGTCGCGCGCCAAGTCGACAATGCTTTCTGGAACTGGCACAACCCAGCGCGGGTCAACCACGGTCGCGCCGATGCCTTGCTGTGCGAGTCGATCGGCAACTTCAAGTGCGGTTCGCGCAAAACTTCCGATGGCCACGATGAGCACGTCTTTGTGTGGTGCTTCGCGGAGCACATCCACACCATCATCCGTTCTCCGCACAGCTGGAATGTCTTCACCGACGGCACCCTTCGGGTAACGAATCACGGTCGGTGCATCGTCGATGGCCATTGCCTCGTGGAATTCTTCGCGCAGACGTGTTGCATCACGAGGAGCGGCAATATGAATTCCGGGAACCACCTGCATGATGGCGAGATCCCAGATTCCATGATGACTCGCGCCATCCGGTCCAGTAATTCCCGCCCGGTCGAGCACGAATGTGACCCCAGCCTTGTGCAGACCGACATCCATCAGTACCTGGTCGAAAGCGCGGTTCATGAACGTGGCATATAGCGCAACCACCGGGTGCAAACCGCCGTAGGCCAGCCCGGCAGCAGACGTGACTGCGTGCTGCTCCGCAATGCCCACGTCAAGCACGCGGTCGGGGAACTTTTGAGCCATTGGCCACAGACCGGTCGGGCGCAGCATTGCGCCGGTGATGGCCACGAGCCTCTCGTCTACCGATGCCCGCGCAACAAGCTCGTCGCCAAACACGTCTGTCCACGTGAGCTTGCTTGCGGACGACAACGGCAGACCCGTATCGGGGTCAATTTGCCCAACAGCATGGAATTGGTCTGCATCGTCATCGCGTGCCGGAGCATAACCGCGACCTTTTTCGGTGATGGCGTGGACAATCACCGGAGCGCCGTAGTTTTTTGCTTGACGAAGAGCTGCCTGCATGGCGACGATGTCGTGCCCGTCAACGGGGCCGAGGTATTTGATGTCGAGGTTTGCGTAGAGCGCTTGATTATTCGTGAAACGACTCAAGAAACCATGGATACCGCCTCGCACACCGCGATAGAACGCACGCGCAGTCGGACCCATCTTGGCAAAAGCCTTGCGGCTCGAGAAGTGCAAATTCCGATATGTCGGACGCGTGCGAACCCGATCTAGGTACCGAGCGATGCCGCCAATAGTTGGCGCATATGACCGACCATTGTCGTTGACCACAATGACGAGGTTTCTCGTGTTGTCGTGGCTAATGTTGTTCAGCGCTTCCCAGGTCATGCCACCGGTCAACGAGCCGTCGCCGACAACGGCCACGACGTGACGATCCATTTGCCCAGTCATCTCGAACGCTCGCGAGATTCCATCGGCCCAGGAGAGCGAGCTGGAGGCGTGAGAGCTCTCAACGATGTCGTGTTCCGACTCGCTGCGTTGGGGGTAACCCGCGAGTCCGCCACGCGCGCGCAAGTTGGAAAAGTCTTGACGACCGGTAACGAGTTTGTGCACGTACGACTGATGCCCGGTGTCCCAAACAATGGAGTCTTTGGGCGAATCGAAAACTCGATGAATTGCCAGCGTCAACTCGACAACGCCAAGGTTCGGCCCAAGGTGCCCGCCCGAACGCGCAACCTCTCCGACGAGAAACTCGCGAATCTCAGCGGAAAGTTCTCGTAGCTGTTCGGTAGACAGCCCGTCGAGATCACGAGGACCTTTAATCGATGGGAGGAGCGCCATGTCTAAAGTCTAACTTCGCAGAACGCTATGCAACCAACGAACGAAGCACGTACTGAAGGATTCCCCCATTGCGGTAATAGTCGGCCTCGCCAGGAGTGTCGATTCTTACCACTGCGTCGAATTCCACGGTCGCCTTGCCCGCGGACGAATGCTCGCTCGGGGAGGCAGTAACGTGCACCGTCTTCGGAATAACGCCCTTGTTGAGCTCATCAATGCCCGAAAACGAGATGATCTCGGTTCCGTCGAGACCGAGTGAAGCCCACGATTCGCCGGCAGGGAATTGCAACGGCAGAACACCCATGCCGATCAAGTTGGAACGGTGGATGCGCTCAAAGCTCTGAGTGATCACCGCTTTGACCCCGAGCAGGCTCGTTCCCTTCGCGGCCCAGTCTCGCGACGAACCCGATCCATACTCCTGACCCGCGAGGATGACGAGCGGAATTCCAGCTGCCTGGTAGTTGACGCTCGCGTCGTAGATGAACGATTGCGGTGCATCCGGCTTGGTGAAGTCTCTCGTGTAGCCGCCTTCAACCCCATCGAGCAGCTGATTCTTCAAACGGATGTTCGCGAACGTTCCACGAATCATCACCTCGTGGTTACCGCGTCGCGAGCCGTACGAGTTGTAATCGGCCCGTGCGACTCCGTGGTCGTCGAGATACTGACCAGCAGGCGTGCCCGCCTTGATGTTGCCAGCCGGTGAAATGTGGTCTGTCGTCACGGAATCCCCGAGCGTGGCGAGAACGCGTGCACCGTCGATATTCGCGACCGGCGTGGTTTCCATGCTCATGCCGTCAAAGTACGGAGGCTTGCGCACATATGTCGATTTCGCATCCCACGCGAACGTCGCTCCCGTTGGGGTCGGTAATCCCTTCCAACGGGCATCACCGTCAAAGACACCGGCGTATTCGTGAGTGAACATCTCCCGGTCAATCGAAGAATCAATGGTCGACTGAACTTCCGACGCATCTGGCCAGATGTCCTTCAAGAAGACGGGCTCGCCATCTGAGCCGTCACCCAACGGCTGCTTCTCAAAGTCGAAATCCATGGTTCCCGCGAGTGCATATGCAATGACAAGAGGCGGGCTCGCCAGATAGTTCATCTTGACGTCAGGGTTGATGCGGCCCTCGAAGTTGCGGTTACCGGAAAGCACGGCCGTAACCGACAGGTCGTTTTCGTTGACGGCAGCCGAGACCTCTTCGGGCAACGGACCCGAGTTGCCGATGCACGTCATGCAACCGTAACCAACCGGATAGAAGCCAATCTCATCGAGATAGGTCGTCAGGCCTGACTTGTCGTAGTAGTCGGTGACAACCTTGGAACCCGGAGAAAGAGTTGTCTTGACCCACGGCTTCGACTTGAGACCCTTTTTTGCTGCGTTGCGCGCCAAGAGTCCCGCTGCGATCATCACCGAAGGGTTAGACGTGTTCGTGCATGAGGTGATTGCCGCAATAGTTACTGCGCCGCTCTTCAGCTCGAATTCCTCACCCCCGTCGATCGATACCGTTGCCGGAGTACCGACCGTGTAGCTCTTGATGTCCTCATTGAACTGCGACTTAGCATTGGAGAGTTCGATGCGGTCCTGTGGACGCTTGGGTCCCGAGATGGACGGAACCACCGTTGACAAGTCCAACTCAAGATATTCGCTGAAGACGGGCTCAACCGATGGGTCAAACCACAAACCCTGAACCTTCGAATAGGCCTCCACCAGAGCGACCTGATCGTCGCTCCGACCGGTGAGACGCAAATAATCAAGCGTGACATCATCTACCGGGAACATCGCTGCAGTTGAGCCAAACTCCGGACTCATGTTTCCGATTGTTGCGCGGTTAGCGAGAGGAACCGACGAGACTCCCGGGCCATAAAACTCAACAAACTTGCCAACGACCTTGTGCTCACGCAGCATCTGGGTGATTGTCAGAACGACATCTGTCGCGGTGACGCCGGCGGGAATAGTGCCTGAGAGCTTGAAGCCAACAACTTTGGGAATCAGCATCGACACCGGCTGCCCAAGCATCGCGGCCTCAGCTTCAATGCCCCCAACGCCCCACCCAAGAACACCAAGCCCGTTGACCATGGTTGTGTGGGAGTCGGTTCCGACGCACGTGTCAGGGTAGGCCTGAGAAACGCCGTCAACCTCACGCACCATCGTGACGCGGGCCAAATATTCGATGTTTACTTGGTGGACGATGCCCGTTCCTGGGGGGACAACCTTGAAGTCATCGAACGCGGTCTGACCCCATCGCAAAAACTGGTAGCGCTCTCCGTTGCGCTCATACTCGATGTCCACATTCTTTTCCAGTGCGTCTGCACTACCGAAGAGATCGGCAATGACAGAGTGATCAATCACGAGTTCAGCAGGAGCGAGCGGGTTAACTTTCTTCGGGTCGCCGCCAAGGGTCGCGACCGCTTCGCGCATGGTAGCCAAATCGACAACGCAGGGAACGCCGGTGAAGTCCTGCATGATCACACGCGCTGGTGTGAACTGGATTTCGGTGTCCGGTTCTGCGGTCGGATCCCACGAGCCCAGCGCACGAATCTGGCCGGCGGTCACGTTCGCGCCGTCCTCGGTGCGGAGCAGATTCTCGAGCAGAACCTTCAGGCTGTACGGCAATTTGTCGTGCCCCGGTACGGAATCGATTCGGAAGATCTCGTACGTGTTGCCGCCCACTGAAAGGGACGAGCGGCTTCCGAAACTGTCAACTGCAGGCAACGATGGGCTCCTCATGTAGTGGAGCCGTCATTCAACACGAGTGTTGTTGAAGCCCCGAATTTATCTTGATATCAAGATACCTGAGTCGACGGCTTCTCGCGATAAAGGCCACGAATCACGAGCCACGAGATCGCTAACACGG
>JBIISS010000176.1:0-3231 GCA_044340895.1 Microbacteriaceae bacterium | reverse complement strand
GTATGCGTCGTACACCGAGTCGAAGATCATGGCGCGGGCGGGAGCGTTGGGGTCACCCACGGGTGGGGGCACGAGTTCGACGACGCGGTCGAGCAGCGCATCCACGCCGATGCCGGTTTTGCCCGATACACGCAGAACGTCTTCGGGCTTGCCACCAATGAGGTTTGCGAGCTCTTTGGCGTACTTCTCTGGATCAGCAGCCGGCAGGTCGATTTTGTTGAGAACGGGGATGATCGTCAGATCGTTCTCCATAGCGAGATATAGGTTCGCCAGTGTTTGCGCCTCGATACCTTGAGCGGCATCGACGAGCAAAATAGCGCCCTCGCAGGCTGCGAGCGACCGGCTCACTTCGTAGGTGAAGTCGACGTGCCCGGGCGTATCAATCATGTTCAGCGCGAATGTCTTGCCGTCAACTTCCCAGGGCAAGCGCACGGCCTGCGACTTTATGGTGATGCCGCGCTCACGCTCGATGTCCATGCGGTCGAGGTACTGGGCGCGCATCGAGCGGTCATCCACAATGCCCGTGATTTGAAGCATGCGGTCGGCAAGGGTCGATTTGCCGTGGTCGATGTGCGCAATGATGCAGAAATTTCGAATCTGCGTTGGACTCGTCGACGCGGGCTGCAGCGGGTGAGAAGCTCGAGGTGACATTACCTTCTAGTCTCCCACGGCACGGGTGCGGGTTATAACCACAGTCGGTATTGCTGATACAGTTGGAAATCGGTTTGCGCGCGGTCCCACACCAGCGCGACACGTCACGTGAAGTCCCCTCTAAACTCCGCGTGGCACTTCATATCCATACAAACGTAAAGGCTCGAATAAGTGGCAAACATCAAGTCGCAAATCAAGCGCATTGGAACCAACGAGAAGGCGCAGGAGCGCAACAAGGCTGTCAAGAGCGCGGTCAAGACCGCCGTTCGTGCAACCCGCACCGCTATCTCCGCCGGCGACAAGGCTCAGGCCGAGGCCGCACTCAAGGTTGCAACGAAGAAGCTCGACAAGGCAGTAAGCAAGGGCGTTCTGCACAAGAACAACGCTGCGAACCGCAAGTCGGCTATCGCGAAAGCTGTCTCCAGCCTCTAGTCAACACACGCTTTACAACGAACCCCGTCGGTTTTCCGGCGGGGTTTTGTTTTGGCTCGGCAGGTTTCTGAGCGGTTTCGTTATTCCCGGCCGTAATTCGCCACGACGGTGATCATGCGCTCGACAGCAAACACCGGATCGCGGGACGCACCCTTGACGTTTGCGTCTGCTTCGGCGATGGCGACAATGGCGTGACGGATGCCCTGCTCGTCCCACCCCGACTGAAGATCGCGTCGCGCCCGGTCGATTTGCCACGGCGCCGCACCGAGCGGTCCGGCGAGTTCGTTCGAGCTGCGTCGTTCGCCCCAGACCTTTGCCATCAACCGGAGCTTGCTCGCGAACGTGGCGACGATGGGCACGGGGTCGGCGCCCGATTCGAGTGCGTGGCGAAGTGCGATGAGGGCGTCGCCCAGACGACCAGCCACAGCGAAGTCGGCCACCTTGAACGCGGTCGTTTCAACGCGACCACCGTAATACTGATCGACGATTCGTTCGTCGATCGCACCGTCGGAGTCTGCGATGAGTTGCGCGCACGCGTTGGCGAGTTCGCTCGCACTGGATGAGAACGCCGAAACCAGGGCCCGTGCGGCTCCCGGGGTGATGGTGTTGCTTGCACGTTTGAACTCGGCCAGACAGAAGTCATGCTTGTCGGAGTCCGACTTGATCTCGGCGCAGAGAACTTCGGTGGCGCCGCCCACGCCAGAACGAATCTGGTCGAGAAGCTTCTTGCCCCGCACTCCCCCGCCATGTCGCAGCACGAGCGTGGTGTCTGTGTCAGGCATTTCGATGTACTTCAGTGCGTCCTCGAGAAATTCGTCATTGCATTTCTCGACGTTGCTCACACGAATCAGTCGTGGTTCGCCGAACAATGACGGGCTGGCGAGTGTCATGAGGGTTCCGAATGCGTAGTCTGTGGCATCCACTTCGTGCACTTCAACGTTCGGATCAGCCGCACGCAGGTCGTCTCGAACGCTCGTGTTGACGCGGTCAGCAAGGAAGCCCTCCGGGCCGGTGACGAGCAAAATCGGGGCGGGTTTGGCTTGGTCCCAGCTGACCGTCGGAATAGACGATTTCGGCTTGGCTACAGTCCTTGCTGCCGCCTTCGGGGCCGGTTTCGTCGCCATGAGGCGAGCCTACCGTTCGGTCCAGACTTCGAGCCGGTGACCAGTCGTGTCGGCCACGCGCCGAACAAGCACCAACCCGTGCAGGTCAGTTCGAGCCACCGCCGTGCCCGACTGAGCGAGAATCCCGAGCGATCGATCGGTGGGATGCCCGTACCCGTTGTCGGCGCCAACAGACACCAGCGCAAGCCGCGCGCGCAGTTGCAAGTAAAGCCGGTCGTATTGATCGGCCGAGCCGTGATGCGCAACCTTGACTACCGTTGCGGGGCGGATCGCGGTGGATGAGAGCAGCGCGCGCTGCGCATCCTCATCGAGGTCGCCAAGGAACATCGCACTCAGGGGCGGCTCGTTTGCATCGACTCTCGGCCACTCGGCCCGAATCACCAGCGAACCGGGATTACCGGTCTGCATGTCCGGGTGCTTGCTCGTCGGCCACAGCGCCCGCCACCGAAAAGCCTCGTCGTCAAGATTGCCGTGAACACCGGCGTGACCAACGGACACGACAGCGCCGCTCGTCTCCAGGTCCCGCACGATGGCCTCTTCTGACTCATCAACGGGCTTGCCGACAAGTGCCCGCGTGACACGGCCGAGAACCACCTTGTACGCCCCGACGTGGTCTTGGTCATAGTGAGTGAGTACGAGAAGTTCGATGCGGTCGATTCCGAGATCGTCCAGGCAACGGCGAAGCAGATTTTCATCGCGGCCGGTATCGATCAGCATCACACTGCGCGACTCAGCCGATGACCGAACGATGAACGCGTCACCTTGGGCGACATCACAGGCAGCGACAAGCCAGTCTTGCGGCATGCCGATTCGGCGCCACGACTGCGAAACAACCGTTGTCGTGAGTGAAACGCCGAGCGTGAGCACGACGATGACCGCCGCGATGCGACGACCGCGCGCCCAGATGAGCAAGACAACGAGCGCGCCAGAGAGAACGACCGAAATAAGCACCCCGGATAGCCCGCCGGGCCACATCAATCGGGCAAAGGGCAGATGTGCACAAATGCTCGCAACGTTCGCAATC
>JBIISS010000013.1:0-11165 GCA_044340895.1 Microbacteriaceae bacterium | reverse complement strand
CGCCGCGCTTCGCGAGGCTGCTCCGATTGTGTCTGAAATTCGAGATGCATCCCTCAAGCCGGGATATGCCCGCGAACTCGCGCGCATAACTGGCGTGGATGTTCTTGAGGCTCAAGCGGCCGTCGCCCGCGGTGGCTCACGAGACGCAGCGAAGCCATCGACTGCCCAGCGCACTGCATCGACTGGGGCCAGTGCGCAGGATTCTGAGACCCCGCCAGGTGCCTCGACACCCATCGTGCTCGGCAATGATCCCGCAACGCGCATGGAACGGGAGGCCCTGATGGCGATGTTGCAGATGCCGTCGGACGTTGGACCTGAACTCCTTGCTCAGGCGGTGCAGAGCTACGTTGCGAATCCGAGTTTGGCGATTGTTCGTGACGCAATTGGCGCAAACCTCGAAGATGTCTCGCCGACGTCGTGGATTGAGCGTGTTTCGTCCGATGTTCCTGACAACGTTCGCGCGCTGGTGACGCAATTGGCTGTAGCTCCGCTACCTGAACGCAGTGAGCGAGAAATGGCAACCTATGCGAGTGCCATCGTGATGTCACTCATCGAACGCGATCTCGTTCGTAAGAAGGCAGACCTGGTCAGTCGGATGCAGCGCCTCGACCCCAGTGCGACGGATGAATCGCGCGAGATCCAGCGCCAGCTGCTCGATCTCGAAGCTCAACGACGGAGGTTTCGTGATGAGTAGTGGCGACGCTCATGACGGCGACGTCGTTCGTGGACATGTTGAAGACCAACATCTCATTGTGCTCGGCGAGGAACATGACGATCTGGAACGCACAGTGGCAATTGCCGGTCCTGTCAGCATCGCGCCGAAGCAACCGGATATCTTCACGCAGGCGGTAACGACCAGCGGGGGAGAGCTCATCGATTTGGGCCCAGATACTCGCGGGCTCATCTGGCTTTCCAACTCACGTGTCGGCCCCCTCGATGACGTTCTCGAAGCGAATCCGCAGCTCAATTGGGTGCAACTGCCGTGGGCAGGTGTCGACTCATTTAGCGAACTCCTCGCTCGACGTGGACGACCCGGGCTCATCTTCACGAGTGCGAAGGGGTGCTTTGCTGAGCCCGTGGCCGAACACGCCATTATGTTGGCTCAGGCGCTACTGCGGTATTTGCCCCGTCGCGCACGGGCAACGTCGTGGGACTCAACCTTTCTGGGAATTTCGATGTACAACAAGCGTCTGGTCATTGTTGGGGCGGGTGGCGTCGCTCGCGAGATTATCCGACTCGTCGAGCCGTATCGGGTGCACGTCACAATTGTCCGGCGAAGCGGTGTACCGGCACCGGGGGCGCATCTCACCGTCTCGAGCGACCAGCTGCGAGACGTATTGCCCGACGCAGATGTTGTCATCGTGGCTGCTGCGCTCACGACCGATACGCGCAACATCATCGGTCGTGAAGAATTCGACCTCATGAAGCCGAGTGCAGCGTTCGTCAACATCGCGCGAGGCGCCCTCGTCGATTCGGTTGCGCTCGTCGAGACACTCACGTCGGGACACCTCGTGGGTGCCGCCACAGACGTGACGGATCCGGAGCCCCTGCCGGATGGGCATCCGTTGTGGACGGCTCCGAACATGCTCATTACGCCCCATATGGCGGATACGCCGGAGATGACTGCACCGCTACTTGCCGAGCGTGTCCGGCGCAATGTAGCGGCGTATCTTGCCGGTCGTCCGCTGGAGGGAGTCGTCGACCCGAGCCTCGGTTATTGACAGTCGCGCAGATTTATTTGCATTGCGCGCGTGGTGCTAATGTAGTTGAGGTCCTCGCGGGGACTAATCCTCGATAGCTCAATTGGCAGAGCAGCCGGCTGTTAACCGGCAGGTTCTTGGTTCGAGTCCAAGTCGGGGAGCAACACAGGCTGAGGAGATGCCGTGGCATTTTCACCAACTCAACGAGTGGCCTTCCGGTCTGGCATTGCCGTCGGAATTGCTGTCGCAACGTATGGGTTTTCATTTGGGGCGCTGAGTGTTGCGTCGGGCCTCGACATCTGGCAAACCTGCGTGTTAAGCCTCGTTTTGTTCTCGGGTGGTTCTCAATTCGCCGTTGTTGGAGTCGTCGCTTCCGGTGGCCTCGCTGCCGGATGGACGGCTATCGCGTCGAGCGCATTCTTGGGGCTTCGAAACGGCATCTACTCAATTCGGATGGCCCCGATCGTCGGAACATCGTGGTGGCGTCGCCCCATCGCTGCGCAACTTACAATTGACGAGTCGACCGCCGTCGCGCTCAACCAAAGTGAGGTTTCTGCACAGCGCGTGGGTTTCTGGACAACAGGTATTGCCGTATACATCGGGTGGAATCTGACGACGTTTGCGGGTGCTCTTGTGGGCAACGTGCTCGGCGATGTCAATGGTCTGGGACTCGACGCTGTTGCCGCCGCTGCGTTTCTCGGGTTGCTGTGGCCTCGCCTGCGACAACTCCAGGCTGGTGTTGTTGCAGCCGTTGCGGCGGTACTCGCAACAATCTTGATTCCCATGACCCCACCCGGCGTGCCAGTTTTGGCCGCTGCCGTCGTCGCCCTCATCGTGGGGCTCACGAACTGGCTCAATCGTGACGAGGTGACGTCATGACCATGTGGGCCATCGTTCTCATCGCGTCCGCGCTGTCTTTTGCGACGAAGTTCACGGGCTACCTCGTGCCGCCACGTCTGCTCGAGCATCCGACCGCTACTCGGGTTGCAAACCTGTTGACCGTTGCGATGCTGGCGGCTCTCGTCGCTGTGCAATCGCTGGCGGTTGGCTCGTCGATCGAAGTGGATGCCCGAATCCCCGCGGTCATGGTTGCTGCCGTGTTGTTCGCTATCCGAGCACCATTTATCGTCGCGGTTATCGCCGCCGGGGCCGTTGCGGCCCTGCTTCGTCTCCTGGGCTGGGCCGGCTAGTGTGCCTTACGCGTCGATGTCATCCTCGCCGGGCATCCAACTGTTTCCGGGCTTGCCCCATCCGCTCTTTCGCATGACCTTTTCGGCGTCCTTCAGGAACGGTTCGTCGAGCCGATCGACATAGAGAACGCCGTTGAGATGGTCGAACTCGTGTTGCATGATTCGTGCGAACCATCCGTCACAGACAAGTTCGAACGGAGCGCCTTCAAGGTCGACCGCCCGCAAAATCGCCGTTTCAGAGCGAACGAGCGGGTACCTCTCACCGGGGAACGATAAGCAACCTTCATCGTCGGCAGAGGTCGTTTCGCGAACCTCGGTTGGCGTGATGAAGAGCGATGGGTTTATCGCGACGCCGCGTCGTTCATTCCCTTCATCGTCGGGATAGTCGAAAACGAACACGCGAAGCCCAACGCCGATTTGCGGGGCCGCCAGTCCAACGCCGGGGGCGGCATCCATCGTCTCAAACATGTCCCGAACGAGGTCGCGCAGCTTCTGGTCGAAGTCACGCACCTCTGTGGCGTGGTCGTGAAGTACGTCTTCGCCATAGATGAGAATTGGGCGAACTGGCATATGTAGAGAGTAACGGGAGTGAGCGAGGGTAATCTTGACTCATGCTTCTCGCCGACATCACAAACCTCAGCGATTTTGTCGATTACATCCCATTTGACGTCAAGCAGCTTGTCGGTATTCCGTTTGCTCTCGTCGGCGCGGTGTTTCTCTCATTGGGTGCACAGTTTCAACACGCGGGTGTCGGTCGGGTTGAATCCGATGCTGACGCAGCGAACCTAGCGAAGGGTCGCAAGGCAATCAAGACGCGCCTTCAGATGTCACACCTCATTTCACTGCTGAAACGCCCCTCGTGGCTCATTGGCACACTTCTGCTGGTGCTGGCAATCGTGTTTCAGCTGATCAGCTTGGCGTTCTCGCCCTTGATTGTCGTGCAGCCCATTGGTGCAGTCGCACTCGTCATTACGGCGATTCTCAACTCTCGCGTCAGCCGAGTGAAGCTCAATTCGATGTCGATTCTGTCGATTGTCCTGTGCGTCGTTGGAATCGGTCTCTTTGTCTCTATCGCGGCATACACGGCGCGCGATCGGCCCCTCGCCGATTTCGAGCTGTGGTTGATTGTCGGCATCATGACGGCAATTCTCTTGGCGCTCGGTTCCCTCTTCTTTTTGGGCAAGGGCCAAACAAAGGCCATTTGGTACATCATCGGCGCGGGCGTGCTTTACGGCTTCGTCGCAACCCTGGCCAAGGTCGTGATGCAGGGCATCGTCACACAAAACATGTCGATACTGACGTGGGTCTGCCTGCTGCTCCTCATCGTGGGGACGGCCCTCGGGTCTCTCTTCGTTCAGAACGCGTACTCCTCGGGCCCACCCGATCTCGTCATCGCGGGGCTCACAGTGATTGACCCGATTGTTGCTGTCACCATCGCCATCGTCATTCTGCAAGAAGCAGCTCAAGCCGGGCCAGTTGAGATCCTGGCCTTTATCGGCGCCGGGATTATCTCTGTCATTGGAGTTTTCCTTCTTGCGCGCCACCACCCACAAACACACCAGGCGGTTGACGACGTTTCTCAATCACCAGAGTCTTCTCAGAAAAGGCCGTAAGACTCTTCCCGGTACAATCAGTTGTTGGCTTAAGGCGGGAATCCCCGCCCCGTGGGTTCACGGCTCACGCATAGGCAAGGATTCCTGTTGGGTTCACCACGCACTCCACGCGCGACGTCATCTCGTCCGAACAAGAAGTTGACCATCCTTATCGGATGTGACACGTTTGGCCCCGACGTCAACGGTGCAGCGAAGTTTGCCGAGCGCCTGGCTGCCGGGCTCGTCGAACGCGGTCACGATGTTCACATCATGGCACCCAGCCCGAAGGGTGCTCCCGCAGTCGGCATAGAGGTGCACGAGGGTCAGCCAATGACCGTTCATCGTCTTCGCAGTTGGCGTTGGATCATGCACGATTGGCTTCGATTTGCATTGCCCTGGGATATCCGCCCAGAGAGCCGTCGAATTCTCGACGCGGTGAAACCAGATGTCGTGCACTTTCAGTCGCACCTAATGGTGGGTGGCGGGCTCTCGCTTGAAGCACAGAAGCGTGGCATCCGCTTGGTTGGAACAAACCACTTCATGCCCGAGAATCTGATCGACTTCATCCCGATGCCGAAGTTTCTCGAACAGTGGGCAATTCGTCGCACCTGGGCGGCGGCAGCGAGAACTTTTGGTCGGGCCGAAGCTGTCACGACGCCAACAAGAAGAGCAGCTGATTTTCTTGAAGAGAGCACGCACCTCACTGATGTTCACGCCATCTCGTGTGGCATCAACGCCCACCACTACACGCCGAACTTCAGCACAAACGTTGAGAACCGAATCGTTTTTGTTGGGCGTGTGACCGGCGAGAAGAAGCTGGATGTTCTGCTCAAGGCGGTCGCGCGGCTGGATCCTGCTCTTAACGCGAAACTAGAAATCGTCGGTACTGGTGACCTGCTGAATCACCACAAGGTGTTGGCAGCTCAACTGGGTATCGCCGAAAGTGTCCACTTCACCGGGTATGCCAGCGATGAGGAACTTCGCGCAGCGCTCTCACGCGCCAAGGTCTTCGCCATGCCGTCAATTGCTGAGCTTCAATCGATTGCGACGATGGAAGCGATGGCCACCGCGCTGCCGGTTGTCGGCGCGGACGCCATGGCGTTGCCGCACCTCATTCATGACGGGGAAAACGGTTTTCTGTTCGAACCCAATTCTGTGGATGATCTGGTTGCGAAGCTCACGCGCGTTCTCACGATGCCACCCAAAGAGCTCGAAACGATGAAGAAGGCCTCTCTTTCATTCATTCGAGGGCATGACATCACGCGCACTCTTGACACCTTCGAAGCGCTGTACCGGGGAGAACACGTCGTCGACCCCGACCCGGAACTCACCGACGACTAGCTGCAGTTCGCCAACAAGCGTTCGCTCGAGCTAGGCGCCTGAACCACGTCTTTGCAGGTTGTTGCTCACGCGCCCCAATTGGGTCAGCGCACGAATCTGGAGCATGCGCAGTGGCTTGCTAGTCGTCGCGACTTGTGGGTATGAAAAGCTACTCGTCTCGACATCCTGAAGGTGCGTCTCGAGCGACTGCGAATGGCGTTTCAGGGGAGAAACCCAATTGAAGGTATAGCGCTGATCTGACCACGGGGTCAGATTCCAGTCCGTTCGCTGTGCCGGGTTGAATGCACCTGCGAGGGGCATGAAGATTTTCGTGTTGTCCGAGCCCAACCACGCGGCCAGCCAACTGAACGTTGACATCGCGATGACTTTTGTGTGGGCTCGCCTGATGGTCTCGAAGGCAGCCATCGGCGCAAGGTCGACAAATGACGCGTCAGGAAAGTGCGAACGCAAATCGTCGAGGTACGGAGAGGCTGTCATCTGCCCGACAAATACAGGACGCTTGCCTGGAGTGCGAATCACCTTCTGGTAGTACGAAACGGGCAACGGCGTGTAGTCGTCGTGAACTGGTGGTTGTCTCAGAATCTCGGAGAGCCGGAGATTGATCAGGATGCTCTCGTCGTCTACCTCGACAAACTCAAGATTGAGGGAGTTCAGTTCGTTTTGGAGAACGGCTTTCGATTGTTCGAGAGACTCCAGCCTTGTTCCCCAACCGCGAAGAACGATGGCGTCGTGCTTTCCGTCGACGTAAGTCTCTCTTAGCCGCGAAAAACTGGGCACATTGCAGTCGGCCACGCCGAGGTATAGAGGATTCTTGTATTCATCCTCGGGCACGAACGGACACAAGCCAGACACGAAATCCAACTGAAAACCTCGGAGGTCTGCATCCACCCTCATGTCGCTTGCAATCTTGCGCGCGAGAGCAAACTGGAAAATCTTGTTCCCGAGACGCCCGTTCGGCTTATGGCCGCGGACTACGATTGGCACTGTCAAGAGCCGTGCCTCCCCGCGTTTGTGAGCTAATGAGAATTATCGTGCATGCTGGCCCGCACAAGACGGGTACCACCGCAATTCAGGACTTTCTCGCGTCCAATCGTGCGACCCTGAGGTCAGTTGGGGTTCATTATCCCAAGTTCATTCCGGGACGCACGGGACAGCATAACGTGCCGTGGTCGATCAAGGGCTGGAACCTCCGATTGCTTGGCGCCGAACACGAGCACGAGTTGCCGCGCGCAATTCTCGATAACTACCTGGGTGAAGCTCGCACACTTGGTGCACACACGTTGCTTCTCAGTAGCGAAGACTTTTCGTTGCTCACGGCTGAAGAGTGGCAAGAGTTCTTTCGATGCCTTAGCGACGCTCTTGACGCGCAGAGTATGGAAGCCGAAGTTTGCGTTACGTGGTCGAAACGTTCGACACGTCAGCTGGCGCGGGCGAGTTACTCAACCTTAGTCCTTATGGGATTAGCCCTCGAATTTGACGAGGTGAGGCGACCTCTTCAAGCCCACTTTAGGTCCTTCTATCGCAACATCGTCCGGTTTGCGACGTCACCCACGCTTCGGATCAGTCGCCGCCCTGTGCACTGGAGGCGCAGGGGTTTTCTGCATGCGTGGATGACAGACGTCGTTTCGGTTCATTCAGGCACTGCATTGAAGTTTTCCCGTTCTCCGGTCAACCAGAGCCTCAGCATGAACCGTCTGCGACGCCTCGCTCGTGACAATGGAACGCGGGGCGTGGTGTTCGACACGGATGCGTTGTGGTCCTGGCCTGATTATCACGATGAGACGTCGATTCAGAATCAGCGACGAGCACGAGCCGACCTCCTTGGTCGCGGTTCCTAGAGGCTGAAACAAACGCCCGTCATGAAGGCGCACGCGGCGCGCGGCGCACTGACTGATATCCTTGAGCCTCTAGGGGGCGTTAGCTCAGCCGGTTAGAGCAGCGGACTCATAATCCGTCGGTCGCGGGTTCAAGTCCCGCACGCCCTACTCAACGTCTCACGTCGCCGTGGCACTCGTTGACTCGCGTTACCCGAAGGCTGATCAGGGAAGAGTGCGCGCGGGGCTCGAGGCGGCTGCGCCTGAACCATACGAAGATATGGGAGTGACTCGAACGTAGTAGGTCGCACCGGGCGTGAGGCCGGAAACGGTCACTCCCGCGGTTGTGGACACAGGGTCAGCGAAACGAACCCACTTGGAGGATGTCGATAGCCGGTAGTCAATGAGATAGTCGGTGATGGCAGCACCGTTTGTGGTTGGCGCAGGCCACGTCACGTTGAACGTTGTGCTGGTCGGGGCAATCGTGAGCGAGGCGATGCGATTGGGCGTGCCCGTGAGGGTTGTCACCGTGACGGGCGAGGAAAAGCCTCCGGCTCCTAGGGACGTCTTGGCCGATACCCGGAAATTGAAGGTGGCGCCGGGCGTCAGCCCAGACACTGTTGCGGCGGGACTGCGACTCACGCCGTCGCCAAATGATGACCACGTTGGTGCGTTGCTCCGCTTGTACTCGATCACGTAATCGATGATTTCCGAACCGTTGTCTGCTGGCGCAGCCCATGTCAAGGAGACCGCGGTTGGCGAGGCACCGCGGGCAGAGGGCGTTGTGACTGCACTTGGAATGCCGGACAACGTCGAGACGGAGGTAATCGACGACCAGGGACCGAATCCGTGAGGCGACTGGGCACGCACGCGGAATTGGTAACCGCGAATTGGCGAGAGTCCACCGACGGTTGCCGAGGTCACGGACGAGATCCCGTCGGTCACGGTTGTCCATGCCGTCGTGCCCGTTGCTCGATATTGCAGGTCGTAATCGGTCACGAGACTTCCGTTGGCCGTTGCGACGGTCCACGACAGAACAACAGACGTTGCCCGAACGCTTGACGTTGTCACGCTCGAAACGGGACCTGGAAGACCGGACCACGTTGTCGCGCGAACGCTCGATGAGGCTGGTCCCGCCACATCGGTCACACCACTTACCCGAAATTCATATGACCTGTTCGCGATAAGCCCGTTCACCGTCAAGCTCGTTGCTGTTGAGATGGGCTTTGACGCTGTGGACCAGGCCGACGCGCCCACGGCACGAAAGCTCACCTCGTAGTTCGTCAGAACCGATGAAGACAAACTTGGTTGCCATGCAAGATTGACCGCGTTGAGGCCGGTGGTTGTCGCGACGAGGCCGGTCGGGGCCAACGGGGGTGTCCTTGTGTTTCCGGCGGGGGTCAACGAAGCCAAGTTGAGCACGCCTCTCGTTGTACCGCTGTGTGTGGGGTACGGCACAGCGAGGTTGGGCACAACATTTGCCTTAACGGCAGTTGTCACATCGGACGCGTTCGCTCCCGGATTCGCCGAAAGGTACAGGGCTGCGGCGCCAGCAACGTGTGGTGCTGCCATGGAGGTGCCACTCATGGTCTTTGTCGATCCATTGGCGGCAAAGTTGAGAGACACGATGTCCACGCCGGGAGCAAGTAGATCCACACAGCTGCCGTAGTTGGAAAACTGAGCCTCAGCATCATTGCGATCAACCGCACCAACGGTGAGAGCGTTTGGTGCCGCTGCGGGCGTGAATCGACACGCTGATGTGTTGCTGTTTCCGGCGGCGGCAACGACAACAAAGCCAGCATCAATCGCGTTCTGAACGGCGACAAGTAGTGAATCAGAGCTCAGGCACGGAAGGCTCAATCGACACGTCGTGCCGAGGCTCATGTTGATGATGCCGACGGTGCCCGCGGGCTTGTCGTTGATTGCCCAGTTGATGCCGGCGACAATTTTCGAAATGGATGCGCCCCCGCCCGCACAGTCGAAGACTCGAATGGGCACAATCGTTGCCTTCTTCGCGACTCCGTAGGTGGTAGCGGCGATGGTTCCCGCGACATGTGTACCGTGGCCGTGACAGTCGGCGGAACCGCGTCCATCTGACACAAATGACGTGCCTGCGACGAGACGGGCCGCCAGTTCGGCATTGGGCGATACGCCGGAATCGATGACGTAGACGCGTGCGCCCGCGCCAGCTGAGTCTGAATACGCGAACTGGTTGTCTGCAGGGCGCGCTGCGAAGTCAAGCATGGAGAGGTTCCATGGCGCTGGTGATTGCACCGCCATGAGTTCGACCGGCCGATCCGCCTCAACAGCTTCGCCGTTCATCGCGCCCTTGACGTCAGCTAGTTCGTCGAGCGTTAGGCTTACGGCAACCCCGCTGAGCGCATCGTCGTAAACCTGCGTCGGCGCAACGCCCAGATCTGCGAGTTCGTCGAGCAACGCATCCGCCTGCCCCTCGGGCACCTGAATGATGTAGGTCGCTTCAGCGGATGAGGCACTCTCTGTGGGCTCTATGCCGGCATTCGCGGACGCGGGCACAGCAACAAGAGCTGAAGAAAAAATCGCGACGGCGAGGGATCCCCCCAGAACACTCAGCCGCCGCGAAATCTTCATGTACCTAGCCAACCATGCCAAGAGGAATTGTGCCGACCTGCTCGTCGAAGAAACATCAAAGACTTGTCGCGAGTCTGCTGAGAGGGAGTTCGCCTCACTCATACGATGAACGGGTGAGTGAACAGCCAAAGGCACCTGATTCTCCCGAAGAAGCGTATGAGTTCTTTCGCCGGCGTCGGCAGGAAATGGTCACTTTGCCGCAGGGGAATCTCGCGCTGATTGCCACCGCGTGGTTTCACGGTGCGCCGGGCGTTTTCGAGACCGTGTGGGGAATTCCCGGCGAATGGTCTGCCCGAGATCGTGGCCAGTCCGGTCTCGTCGTCCGGGCGTCAGCCTCAGACGGAATCTTCGTTAACGATGAACGTGTTCACGGAGACGTCACTGTTCTGGCAAAAGATTCAGAGACACCCTCAAAGTTGAGCTTCGACGACGGCAAGTCGGGATTCGTGATTGCGAACGAAGAGGGCGTCTACGCGTTGCGGGTCTGGGACCCGAATTCGCAGGATCTCACCAACTTTGGACGAATTGATTCGTACGACTACAACCCGGAATGGGTAGTTCAGGGGCAGTTCATCCCGATCGAAGGCGGTCGTGCAGTGGGTGTAGATCACCTCAAGGATGAGGGCAGCACACGCGACAAAATCATCCCTGCGGACATTACCTTCACGCACGACGGAGTCGACTTCACTGTCGCCGCGTTTCAAGAGGGCCGGGCCCTGCTGCTCGTTTTTGCAGATTCCACGAACGGGGATGCGACGTATTCAGTTGGCCGCTTTCTGATGTGTGCGCCAAATGCCGACGGCTCGATAACGCTCGACTTTAATCGTGCGTATTTACCCCCGTGCGCCTTTAGCTACCATTTCAATTGCCCGATGCCCCCGGCACAGAATCGCTTTCCGTTTGCGATTGAGGCAGGGG
>JBIISS010000175.1:0-3292 GCA_044340895.1 Microbacteriaceae bacterium | reverse complement strand
TGCGCCCGATGCGACAGGTGACGCAGCTTCCGAATCAACTCGAAGCGTGCGTGCGCGCATCGTCAAGTGGTTTGGCGGGCCGTCATGACGACGATGAGTCCCGTCCGCAAGATGGGTCGACTCAAACACCCCTCTGGACAGCATGTTCTGCGCAACCGAGAGCTCGGGCTCTTGCTCTTTGCAATGACCATCACTCTCGCGGCGCTCGCGATTGTGCAGTTTGCGGTGTTGGGTCAACTCGAACCGGGAATGCTGACGCTGGTCATGGGTGTCATGAGCTTGATCGTGGTGTTTCACGTTGTGTTACGTTTCACGGCTCCCCAAGCAGACGCCATCATGGTTCCTGTCGCGGCGTTACTGAACGGGCTGGGCATCGTGGAGATTTACCGAATCGACCTGGCCGACAAGGTCGAGGGGTGGGACGCTCTCAGCGTCAAGCAGTGCGCGTGGACAGCGCTTGCGCTCGTGGTGAGCACCGTCGCCATTCTGCTTGTTCGACAGCACCGAGTTCTTCAGCGCTACACATATACATCGGGCTTAGTCGCCGTGGTCCTGTTGCTACTGCCGGTGCTCCCGGGAATCGGCATCGAAGTGAACGGTGCCCGCGTGTGGATTCAGATTGCCGGGCTCACCTTTCAACCCGGTGAGGTTGCCAAAATCGCACTCGCCATCTTCTTCGCGGGATACCTCGTGCAGCACCGTGAATCCCTCTCGATGGTTGGTCGCCAGGTGTTTGGCATGCGTCTTCCTCGCGGGCGAGATCTCGGTCCGATTGTTGCCGTTTGGGTGCTCTCGATGTCGGTCATCGTTTTTCAACGCGACCTCGGCACTGGTCTTCTTTACTTCGGGCTGTTCCTTGTGATGCTGTATGCGGCCACGGGGCGAGCGAGCTGGGTTGGTCTCGGGGTTGGGCTGTTCGTCGCCGGAGCCGTTGCCGCCAACTTCGTTTTGGGTTATGTCAATGACAGATTCGCGAACTGGTACGACGCATTCAACGAGGACCGCTACAACGAAATCGGCGGCTCCTACCAACTGGTTCAAGGGCTCTTCGGGCTCGCTCATGGTGGCGTCATTGGAACGGGGCTAGGCCAGGGTCTTCCGTACATCACGCCCGTATCGCAAAGTGACTACATCGTTGCAAGCCTGGGCGAGGAGCTCGGGCTTGCCGGCCTCTTTGCGATTCTGTGCCTCTACATGATTCTCACCACTCGCGGACTGCGCATTGGCTACATTGCATCGGATGAATTCAGCAAGTTGCTCGCAACAGGGCTCGCGTTTGTGATTGCGCTCCAGTGCTTCATCGTCATTGGCGGCGTGACGCGGGTTATTCCTCTCACCGGTCTCACCACGCCGTTTCTGGCGGCCGGCGGGAGCTCGCTCGTTGCGAACTGGATCATCATCGCGCTGCTCCTGCGTCTATCTGACGCCGCTCGAAGCCGCACTCGTTTGGTGGTGGCATAGGTGGTTCGCGAAATGAGGCGCATCGCCGCCGTGGCATTGGCCATGTTCCTGACTCTCTTCATCTCGTCTTCGGTAATTCAAGTTGCCGCCGCGGAATCGCTGTATGCCGACGGGCGCAACACCCGCACGCTTTTTGACTCATATCGGGCCGAGCGAGGAAGCATCATCGCGGCCGGTTCCGTCATCGCTGAATCAGTCCCGAGCGATGACGATTACCGGTTTCAGCGTGTCTACCGAAACCCTCTCGTGTGGGCGCCCGTTACCGGCTACTTCACGCTCAATCAGGGCCTGTCGGGCATCGAAGCCGCAATGAACAACTACTTGAGCGGCACGTCGGACTCCCAGTTTCTTCAGCAACTCCGGAGCCTTTTCACGGGAGAAACCGTTCGCGGAGCGAACGTAAATCTCAGCTTGGATCCCGTGATTCAACAAGCCGCATACGACGCCCTCGCCGAATCTGGTTACGCCGGAGCTGTTATCGTCACCGAGCCATCGACCGGACGAGTCTTGGGAATGGTCTCCACTCCGTCTTTCGACCCGCAGCCACTCGCCTCGCATGACACAGATCAGGTCATCGATGCATACGAAGCCCTGCTGGGTGATGCGGGCGACCCGCTCATTAACCGAAGCATTGCGGGAGACCTCAACCCGCCGGGTTCTACTTTCAAGCTCGTCGTTCTCGCCGCAGCGCTCGAATCTGGAAAATGGACACCCGAGAGCGAGCTGCCGAACCCAATCGAGTTCGCCCTTCCGGGATCCGACAATCTCGTGCGCAACAGCGATGGCAAAACATGCGGCCCGGGCGAGACGGTCACGCTGCGGGAAGCGTTGCGCGTGAGTTGCAACATCCCCTTTGCAGAGCTTGGTGTGCAACTCGGCAGAAAGGCCCTCCTGGATCAAGCCAAGAAGTTTGGATTCAACAGTGGATTCGAGATTCCACTAACCGTCGAGGCGAGCTACTTTCCACCCGTGATGGATGATGCCCAAACGGCGTTGGCCGCATTCGGACAATTTGATGTGCGGGCGACACCCCTCCAAATGGCACTCGTATCGGCAGCAATCGCCAACGGCGGGGTGGTGATGTACCCAAACATGATTGATTCCGTTGTCGCAAGTGATGGTCAAACTCTCTCCGCCCCAACGCCCATCGAATACGGCCGGGCAATGAGCGCCGAAACAGCCGCGGCGATTTCAGCAATCATGGTTGACGGTGTCAGCAACGGCGCAGCAACTAATGCCAAGATTGACGGAGTGACCGTCGCGGGCAAGACGGGAACCGCAGAGAACGGTGAAGGCGAGCCGTACACACTGTGGTTCACCGGATTTGCTCCTGCGGAAGCTCCACGTTACGCAATCACCGTCCTCGTAGAAGACGGTGGAGGTCTGGGTCAACGTGGTTACGGAAACTTGATCGCGGCTCCGATAGCGCGAAACGTTCTTGAGGCGGTGCTTTTTCAATGAGGCCTTCAGCGGGCATGAACTTCGGTGGGCGATACGCCCTAGATTCCCGCATTGCCGTCGGCGGCATGGGCGAAGTTTGGCAAGCCACGGACACCGTCATTGGGCGCCAAGTTGCCATCAAGATCTTGAAGGATGAGTATCTCGGCGATCCGGGCTTTCTGGAGCGATTCCGTGCCGAAGCCCGTCACGCCGCCTTGGTCAATCACGAGGGCATTGCAAATGTGTACGACTACGGCGAGGAGGACGGGAGCGCCTACCTCGTCATGGAACTCGTTCCGGGTGAGCCCCTGTCGTCTGTGCTCGAACGCGAACGCACGCTTCCGATCGACCGGGTTCTCGATATCGTCGCCCAAACTTCTGTCGCGTTGCA
>JBIISS010000174.1:0-3307 GCA_044340895.1 Microbacteriaceae bacterium | reverse complement strand
TGTCACTCATGACATGCCCTCCCGCGCACGCACCCAGGCTGCGATAGTTGACGCAATGTCACCGAGGTGCGCGGTTGACGTGTCAAAATCAATGTCTGCCAGATCTTCATAGATAGGTCGTCTTTGCTCAAAAATACGTTGCCAGCCAGCAACGCCATCGGTCAACAGGGGTCGCGATGAGTTTTGGATGCGAGAGGCTACAGCTTCAGGTGTTACATGCACGTACACCACGGGTAAGTCGCGCAAATCTCGCTGCGTCTCTTGGTTGAGAATTGCTCCCCCGCCGAGACTCACGACACCGGGGCGTTGCAGTGCTTCGCAAACAGCGGCGCGTTCAATGTCGCGGAAAGCAGGCTCTCCATGTTCAGCAAAGATCGTTGAGATGTCGCCATGCTCGGTCACGATGACTTTGTCCGTGTCGGTGAACTCGGTCCTGAGCAGAGCAGCGACTCGTTTTCCGAGCTTTGATTTTCCCGCCGCCATCGGTCCAATGAACACAACAGACGGTCTCGCAGAGATGTGGTTCATGACGTCGAAGGTCTAGGACGCGTCGCCGACGGTGCGCAACGAGTCGGGAATGTTGGCGACGTACGAATCCAGGTTGCGCTTTGTCTCACCCAAGCTGTCTCCCCCAAATTTCTCCAACACCGCCTCGGCCAGAACGAGGGCCACCATGGCCTCCGCGACGACTCCAGCTGCAGGAACAGCAGATACATCGGAACGTTGATGATGAGCAGCCGAGGCCTCCCCCGTGCTGACATCAACGGTCTGGAGTGCATGAGGCACAGTTGCAATGGGTTTCATGCCAGCCCGAACGCGCAACACGGTTCCCGTTGACATGCCACCTTCGATGCCGCCCGCACGCCCCGTCTCTCGAGAAATGCCATCGGCGCCGGCAAACATTTCATCGTGCGCGACGGAGCCTCGACGACGCGTGGTTTCGAATCCGTCGCCAACTTCAACGCCCTTGATGGCCTGAATCCCCATGAGCGCACCCGCAAGCCGAGAGTCCAGTCGGCGATCCCAGTGCACGTGGCTGCCGAGCCCCACGGGGACTCCGTATGCCAGTACTTCGACTACACCACCTATGGTGTCGCCCGACTTATGAGCATCGGCGACCTCGTCATACATTGCGGCACTGGTCGAAGGGTCAAAACAGCGAAGCGGATCCTCGTCAATAGCGTTGACATCACTGTGTCTTGGCAACTGGGCGCCATCCGGAACACTGATTGGTCCCATTGCGACGGTATGCGCCACCGTCGTAATGCCGAGTTCGCGCAAGAACGATTTGGCGATTGCACCGAGTGCAACGCGAGCTGCAGTTTCTCGCGCAGACGCGCGTTCGAGAATCGGTCGGGATTCGTCGAAGCCGTACTTCTGCATTCCGACGAGGTCGGCGTGGCCAGGTCGGGGGCGGGTGAGTGCTGCGCCTCTCCCACCTTCAAGAACGGCAGGTTCTACCGGGTCGGCACTCATCACCTCTTGCCACTTGGGCCACTCAGAATTGCCAATGCGAAGTGCCACTGGTCCGCCCATGGTGAAACCGTGTCGAACCCCACCGCTGATGTTCAGCTCATCCTGTTCGAATTTCATGCGAGCGCCACGCCCGAAGCCAAGTCGGCGGCGAGCCAAATCACCCTGGATCTCATCGCGCACTACAGGCACACCCGCTGGCAAACCCTCGATAACGGCAATGAGTTCTGGGCCGTGGGATTCCCCTGCAGTGAGCCAACGAAGCATGCTCTTAGCCTACCGACAGGGCAAAGAGCCCCGATTCGTCCAGACCGACGGCCGCATTCATGGCAGACCTGACTCTCCGCTCATCCGGCAGCTCGGTTTCTGGCGAGCCACCAACGAATATGCGCACCTGACGCAGCGCCTGCGCTGCCAACATTGCCAGGCCGTTGATGGCCTCACCTCCGGATGCGTGCCATCGCTGCGAGTTGATGCTGGGCCATACGTCGTAGGCGATGTCAAAGAGCACGTCCCCGTCTCGAACGTCCATGTCGAGGCGCACTCCTGCGGAACCCGGAACCGTGCTGATTGTCAATCCGCTGGAACCAATGTCGGAGAGTTCATCCAATCGCTTGAATTCGCAGCCGAGTTCCAATTGTTGGCACAAATCAAGAAGATGAGCAGCGCGCGAAATGTCGCGAGCCACGACGGTGACGCTGCGACAACCCAGCTCGGCAACGGCAATCGCAGCGGACGCCGCCGTCGCGCCAGCACCGATAATCACGGCGTATTCCGGGGCACTTCTCGTCGTCTCGGCAAAAAGATGTCGAATCGGGTCCACAATTCCAGCCACGTCGGTATTGAACGCCTGAATGCCAGTGTCGTTCACGACGATCGTGTTGGACACGCCCGCGAGCCGAGACCATTCGTCGTGAAGTGACGCGATGTTGAACGCCTCGGTCTTCAGCGGCATCGTGACGGATAATCCGAGCCAAGTTGAATCCAAGCCAGCTACGAAAGTCGACAGTTCACCAGCTTGCACTCGCACACGCTCATAAGCCCAAGGAAGACCGAGTTGTGAGTACGCAGCGCGATGTAGTTGCGGAGACCGCGAATGCTCAATCGGATTGCCAACGACGGCAAGTCGACGATTACTGATACTCAGGGTGCTCGTCCATCCAGGCAATCCAGATGTCTACGCCGGCCGCGTGCTCATCCGCGGTTTCAGAAAAGATCGTTTCGCCCGTATCGAGGTTCCAGGTCACGAAGAACATCCACGGACCCTCTGCCGGATTCATGACGGCATCAATGGCCACATCCCCCGGGTTTGAGATTGGAGCGAATGGCAGTCCGGGGTGGATGTACGTGTTGTACAGGTTGCTTTCGTCGGCACGCTCAGCAGAAGTTGTCTCCACGCGGTAGGTGTTGCCGGTGCCAAACGCCACCGTCGCGTCTGACTCCATGTTCCAACCTTGATCTAGCCGATTCTGGAAGACTCGAGCAACCTTATAGAAGTCCTCCTTCAAGCCGGATTCTTTCTGCACCAAGGACGCAAACACGATGACGCGGTAGCGATCCGCTTCTGCAACCTGAGCGGCATCAAGAGCTTCGTAACAGCGATCCACCATGGCCTGCAACATTTCTTGTGCACTCAAGCCCGGACTGAATTCATACGTAGCAGGAAAGAGGAAACCTTCGAGCGATAAGGCTTCAGCAGGTAAACCGTAAGCGCCAAAGTCAGCTGCCGCGGCTTGAACTTCCTCGAGAGGGATGTCGGCTTCCGTTGAAATGGTTGACAGGATGTCGGCCATCACCTCGCCCTCAGGAACGACAACTCGTACCGTCACGAGAT
>JBIISS010000012.1:0-11350 GCA_044340895.1 Microbacteriaceae bacterium | reverse complement strand
CTGCTCGAGCGTCGCCTCGTTCTTCCCTTGGCGAATGCGTCGATGGCCGAGTCGTTCGGCGTCGAGCCTCCGCGCGCGATTGTGCTGTTCGGCCCTCCCGGAACGGGAAAGACCACGTTTGCCAAGGCGATTGCATCTCGGCTGGAGTGGCCCTTCGTCGAAGTCTTTCCGTCGCGTCTGGCTGCGACGCCCGAGGGCCTCGCGGGCGGCCTCCGACTGATTTTTGAAGAAATCGCCGAGCTCGATCACGCGGTGGTCTTCATTGACGAGGTCGAAGAGATTGCATCCCAGCGAGGAGGCGAACCGCCGTCGTCAACTCAGGGCGTGACGAACGAGTTGCTCAAGCTGATTCCAGCATTCCGTGAAAAGCCGGGCAAGTTGCTCATCTGTGCAACAAACTTCATTCGCGCCCTTGACGACGCGTTTCTGCGTCACGGGCGGTTCGACTACGTGATTCCCATTGGCCTTCCCGATGAGGATGCGCGTCGCGCGATCTGGACCAAGTTCATCCCCGACACGGCAACAACGATTGATGTCGACACTCTGGTTGAGCGCAGCGAGGGTTTCTCTCCCGCTGACATCGAGTTCTCGGCTCGCCAGGCATCGCAAACTGCGTTCGAGAAGGCCATTCTCGGTGGCGAAAATCTCGGGCCGGACATGACCGACTACCTCGACGCCATTGGGGCCACCAAGACAACGGTTTCGACAGAAGTGGCGGATGCGTTCCGCCACGACATCGAGAATCTCGCGCGCACCTAAAACGCACGCGTGTGCAGTGCCAAACTGGATACATGAGTACAGGTTCATCCACTGACGCGTCGACATACGTCGAACTTCTCCCTCGCACGAAGCCGAACTACCCGAAGACGCTCGTCACGACCGATGGTGTATCGAGCGTCGGCTCAGGCGACAAGACAGTGCTTGAGATCGACGGCGCCGCGCTCGAGACATTGGCCTATGAGGCCTACCGCGAAGTCAACTATTTTCTGCGTGCAGAACACCTGGGCCAGCTCCGCAAGATCATCGATGACCCAGAAGCATCGGGTAACGACCGCTATGTGGCGCTCGACCTGCTCAAGAATGCGAACATCGCTGCCGGCCGGGTGCTGCCGATGTGCCAAGACACTGGCACTGCGCTCGTGTTTGCCAAGCGCGGTCACCGCGTGATGACGGACGGACAAGACGCAGCTCACATTTCCAGAGGCATCTATCGCGCCTATCACGACCTCAATTTGCGCTATTCGCAGTTGGGTCCGACGACGATGTGGAAAGAGGCGAACACGAAGTCGAACCTCCCCGCCGAAATCGACATTCAGCTCGCGCCCGGTGACACGTACGAATTGATGTTCATGGCCAAAGGTGGCGGCAGTGCGAACAAGTCGTTCTTGTACCAAGAGACGACGGCGATGCTGGATGAGGAGCGCATGCTCGACTTCTTGCGCGAGAAAATCGCGAGCATCGGTACGGCGGCGTGCCCGCCGTACCACCTCGCCGTTGTCGTCGGTGGCACGTCGGCCGAGTTTGCGTTGAAAACCGCGAAGCTCGCCTCAACGCACTACCTCGACACTCTGCCGACCGAGGGTGACGGTACTGGGCACGGATTCCGCGATCTGGACTTCGAAAAGAAGGTTTTTGAGATGACGCAGACAATCGGTTACGGCGCGCAGTTCGGCGGCAAGTACTTCTGCCACGACGTGCGCGTGGTGCGCTTGCCTCGTCACGGGGCATCCTTGCCTATCGCAATCGCCGTCTCGTGCTCGGCTGACCGCCAGGTGCTCGCGACGATCAACGCAGACGGCGTGTGGATCGAGGAGCTTGAGCATGATCCGGCTCGCTTCATCCCGGAGACCGGACTCGAGAAGATTGAGCAGGCCTCACCAGGGCATCCCATCGATTTGAACGTGCCGATGTCCGAGGTTCAGAAGCAACTGAGTGCACTCAAGGTCGGCGACCGCGTAATGCTCACAGGCACGATGATTGTGGCCCGCGACATCGCGCACGCAAAGCTACGCGAACGACTTCAGAACGGGGAGGGCCTTCCCGATTACGCGCTGAACTACCCGGTCTATTACGCCGGCCCGGCGAAGACGCCCGAGGGTCTTCCGACCGGTTCGTTTGGTCCGACGACGGCCGGTCGAATGGACGGCTATGTCGACGCATTCCAGGCCGCCGGGGGCTCACTCGTGATGCTCGCGAAGGGCAACCGTTCATCCGTGGTGACCGAGGCGTGCAAGACACACGGCGGTTTCTACCTGGGCTCGGTCGGCGGTCCGGCTGCGCGATTGGCGCAGGACAGCATCCGTTCGATGGAAATCATCGATTACCCCGAGCTGGGCATGGAAGCCGTGTACAAGATCGAGGTCGAGAACTTTCCGGCGTTCATGATTGTGGACGACAAGGGGAATGACTTCTTCAACATGGATACGCGCAAACCCTTGATGCTCGGTCGAACTCGTTCCGTATAAAATATATTCGCGCGCGTCGGCGCGCGGAACAAAGGAGTTGGCATGACTGAGCACGCATCGTCTGACGGCCAAGTGGTCGAGGGCCAAGTAGTTGAGGGCTGGACAGGACGCCTCTTCGAGGACTTTGCTCTCGGCGACATCTACTACCACCCGTTCGGCAAAACGGTCACCGAGGCCGACAACCAGATGTTCACGCTCATGACGCAGAACGTGTCGAAGACGCACGTGGATCGCAACTACGCAGCCGGTACCGCCTACAAGCTTCCTCTGGTCAATTCGACGTTCACTCTCGCGCTCGTGACCGGCCAGTCAACAATGGACCTGTCGATGAACGTGTTCGCCAACCTCGGTTGGGACGAAGTGCGCATGCCCGTCCCTGTCTTTGAAGGTGACACCATTTACTCGCGTTCGAAGGTGCTCGACCTGCGCGAATCGGCGTCGCGCCCCACGATGGGCGTCGTCACGGTCGCGACCGAGGGCTTCAATCAAGACGGCAAGATCGTGGTCTCGTTCAAGCGCTCGTTCATGATCTACAAGAAGGGCCACCTGCCCAGCGTCGCCGGCTCGCGCCCCGACGAGTCGAGCCTCCCGCCGGTCGCGGGCAAGTAGCGCTTCTCATGGCAGACGCACCGGGAGCGAGTGAGGTTGTGGCACATGCCACGACGTTCCTGTTCGTTCCCGGAGATCGCCCTGACCGTTTCGCCAAGGCGGCGAACTCGGGTGCCGACGTCGTCATCCTCGATCTGGAAGATGCCGTAGCAAACCATCAGAAGGCGGATGCGCTTGCGCACGTCGTTGCGGCCATCACCACCCCGCATGCTGAGATTCCGGGGGGTACCCTGCGCGCGATTGTGCGGGTAAACGCCGACGACCTGAGCGGCGACATTGCTTTGCTCAGTAACGTGGGCGAGCGCGAAGAAAACGGACTCATTGGAATCATGCTCCCGAAGGCCGAAGACGAAGAGTCTGTCCGTCAAATCATCACAGCGATGCACGGGGTGCCGGTCATCCCGTTGATTGAAACCGCACGCGGGCTCGTCAACGTCAACGAAATCGCGGCGTCGCCCGGAGTTGCCCGACTCGCATTCGGTGCGGTCGACTTTGGCCGAGATCTCGACGCGACCGACCCAGCAATCTTTGATTTTGCTCGCGCCCAGATTGTGATCGCGTCGCGAGCGGCGGGGCTTGTCGGGCCGATCGACTCGCCGTGCGTATCCATCGACGACACTGCCATCATTTTGGCCGAGTCGACGCGCGCCCGTGATTTCGGATTCACGGGCAAAATGTGCATCCACCCTGGTCAGTGTGCGCATGTTGCGAGCGGATTTGTGCTGACGCCAGAACAGGTCGAGTGGGCACGGAAGGTTGTCCGGCTCGAGGGCAGCGCAACAAAGCTCGACGGGCAGATGGTCGATAAGCCAATCGTGGATCGCGCGAAGCGCATCCTCGAACGAGCAAAGGACTATCTCGATTGACCAGACCACTTGACGGCATCCTCGTCGTGTCGCTCGAGCAGGCGGTGGCCGCGCCCTTCGCATCTCGCCAGCTGAGCGATCTCGGTGCCCGTGTCATCAAGATTGAACGCGACGCCGGCGATTTCGCCCGCGCCTACGACAACAAGGTTCACGGCGAAGCGAGCTACTTCGTGTGGATCAATCGCAACAAAGAGAGCGTCGTGCTCGACCTCAAGAGCGAGCCCGGCATCAACGCACTGCGCACGCTCGTCAGCAAGGCGGACGTCTTCATTCAGAACCTGGCGCCCGGCGCGATCGAGCGACTCGGGCTCGGCCCGGCCGACGCAACGGCCCTCAATCCGCAGCTCATCTACGTGTCAATCTCGGGCTACGGCCGCGGCGGCGAATACGAACAGAAGAAGGCGTACGACTTGCTCGTGCAATGTGAATCCGGTTTGGTGAGCATCACGGGCACGCCCGAAGTACCGAGTCGCGTGGGCGTCTCGGTCGCCGACATCGCGGCGGGAATGTACGCGTATTCCGGCGTGCTGGCGGCGCTCATCCAGCGCGGTCGCACGGGTAAGGGCGATGTGCTCGAGGTTTCGATGCTCGAAGCGCTGGGCGAATGGATGATGCAGCCGTTCCTCTACGCCGAATACGGGGGCACGGCGCAAGCCCGCTCAGGTGGGCAACACGCAACAATTGCGCCGTATGGTCCGTTCAACACGAGCGACGGCACAGTGTTTTTCTCTATTCAAAACGAGCGTGAGTGGGTCAAGTTCTGCGACGTCGTTCTGCGCGACGCATCCGTAGCCACCGACCCCCGCTTCGAGGCCGGTACGAATCGTGTCGCGAATCGTCCCGCCCTGCACGCGGCCATCGATTCGGTGTTTTCGAAACTCTCAGTCGTCGATGCCATTGCTCGACTAGAAGAAGCGGGAGTCGCCAACGCTCAGCTTCGCAACATGCACGAATTTTCGGCGCATCCGCAACTGGCTGCTCGCAACCGCTGGCGCGACATCGGCCTGCCGAATGGCGACACCGCGCGCAGTTTGATACCGCCGGTTACGTCTGGTTCGTTCGAGCCTGTGATGGGACCAGTACCCGCACTCGGAGCCCACACCGAGGCCGTGCTGAAAGAATTCGGGCTCAGCTAGTCGACCGGCTCAGCTAGTTGACGGGCTGGCTAGCCGACCCTCAAACCAGCCGGCCTACTGCCGAGTGACCTTGCCTGAAATCGAGGCGATTGGCTGCAAGAACGCCGGCTTTGCGAAGATCCAGGCGGCCACGATCAGCACGAGCGACACGGCGAAGAGGATGAGTCCGAGCCAGCCGTCCCCGTCGTTCGCGGCGAACATGTGGTTGAGGTTGCGCATCGCGCCGGTGGTGAGTACCAGGGTGACGTGCACGATGATGAACGCAACGAAGAAGAACATCACGGGCAGGTGCACTGCGCGGGCGATGGCCAGCGGATAGACGCGCGAGATTCGAGCACTCGGCCCTGGCCACAGGTTCGACATGCGCAACCCGGTGATGATTGCCAGCGGCGCAGCCACGAACACGATCGTGAAGTACGCCAGCTGTTGCAATGAGTTGTAGTTCGTCCAGCCACTTTCAACAGGCCACTGCAACGACGCGTACTGTATCGCTGCCGACACGGCGTTGGGCAGCACGTCCCATGTGGTCGGAATCAGACGCATCCACTGGCCGGTGACAAAGAGCAACACCACGAACACAATGCCGTTGATGACCCACAGTGCGTCGAGTGAGAGGTGCAGCCACAGGTCGAGCGAGATTTTCTTTGGCGTGCCCTTGGTGCGAATGAGCCCGGTGTTGTTGCGGGTCCAGTACGCGGCGGGGCGCTGAGTGGTACGCACCAACCAACCGGTGCGCGCAATGAGAACGATGAAGAATGCGTTCAAGAAGTGCTGAAAGTTGAGCCACCACGGAAACCCAACCGGTGCGTTCTCCGGCAGCTCGGTTTCGCCGGGGTAGGTGGTCAAGAAGTCTGCACCCGCACTTGTCTCGCGCCACCAACGTGCGAGCAAGACGACGGCCACCAACACCACGAGAGCGATAGGAATCCAAATTGCAAGCTTCTTGGTGCGACTCATCGACGAGCCTCCAGCTCAGCAATCAACGCGGGAACCACGGTGAACACATCTCCGACCACGCCGAAGTCAGCGACATCAAAGATCGGGGCGTCGGCGTCTTTGTTGATGGCAACGATTGTGCCCGCCGTCTGCATGCCCGCGCGGTGCTGGATCGCACCGGAGATGCCAAGCGCAACGTAGAGCTGCGGTGCAACCGTCACGCCGGTCTGGCCAACCTGATGCGTTTGGCCGATGAATCCTGCGTCAACAGCGGCACGGGATGCGCCCACGGCGGCTCCCAGCGAATCCGCAAGCTGCTCGACCAGAACGAACTTCTCTTGGCTGCCCAGACCGCGACCGCCCGAGACAACCCGCTCGGCTGCGCGCAAGTCGGGGCGCGATGACTCGGCCGACTGCACGTCGATCGAATCAATCACACCCGCACGCATTCCCGAAACGTCGACGCTGATGGTCGACACAGCGGGCTTCGCAACGGGCTTACGACCCTCGGGCGAGCCCTGTCGAACCGTGGCGATGACGATCCCACCGTCGGTCGAGGCTTCAGTTGTGTAGCTACCGCCAAATACGGAGTGCGTGGTGACGACATTGGTGCCCGTGAGTGCAACGTCGACCGCGTCGACGAGAACAGTCGAGCCGGTGCGCACGGCCAGGCGGCCAGCTGCTTCGCGACCATCCGCCGTGTTCGGCAACAACACTGCGACGGGCTTCTGCTCAGCGATTGCGGCTTCGATACCCGCGACGGCAGGTGAGACGAGAGAGGTCGCAGCCTGAGCAGACTCGACGACCACCACGTGGGCGGCGCCGAGAGCGCCAAGGTCAGCTGGGAGCGACCCGGCTCCGCCAGGCTGCACGACAACAACGGCCACGGGTGAGCCGAGCTTGGTGGCAGCGGCCAGCAGTGACGGGGTGGTGCCAGCGGGAGCACCGGCGGCGGTCAGTTCGACCAGGGCGAGAACGTTCGACATTTTCTTGTGCTCTCCTGTCTCTAGACCAGACGGCTTGTCACGAGGAAGTCGGCCAATTGCGCCGCAGCAGTGCCGTCATCGACAACCTTGGTGCCGGCGGCTCGCGCTGGGCGAGCACTGGTTGATGACACTGCAGACTTTGCGTTCGGCACTGCAACTCCGAGGTCAGCCAAAGACCGGGTCTCAACCGGCTTCTTCTTCGCCCCCATGATTCCTTTGAAGCTCGGAAAGCGGGCGTCGGGGTTGCTCTCGTTCACCGAGATGACGGCGGGTAGGTCTGCGCGAACACGCTGCGTTCCTTCGTCGAGCTGACGCACGCCCGACACCATCGAACCGGAAACGTCGATGCTTCCGAGCTGTCCGAGGTGGGGAAGCCCAAGGTGTTCAGCGATCATTGCCGGAACTAAGCCTCCGCGACCATCCGTCGACTCGTTACCGGCGACCACGAGGTCGACCTCGAGTTCACGCACGGCAGCAGCCAGGGTTGCGGCGGTGAGCGCCACGTCGGCACCGGCGAGGCTGTCATCGACGATGTGCACAGCGGATGCGCATCCCATCGCGAGCGCCTTCTTGAGCGACTCGCTCACATCGCCGGGTGCCATCATCACGGCGACAACTTCGGCGGACTTGTCTGCATCGGCAATCGTGAGCGCGACTTCGAGGGCACGCTCGTTGATTTCGTCGATCACGTTATCGCCACCGCGGTCAGCCCAACCCGTGGTGAGGTCGAGCTTGCGTTCGCCCCAGGTGTCGGGAACCTGTTTGATGAGTACGGTGATTTTCATGAGCCACATCCTTCCGTCGGGCGAGCAGCCCAAGTCAAGAATATATTATATTTGCGAACCCGGTAGTGCAACCCAATCGGGCGTTTTGCTCAGGACCTGCGAACGGGTTGCAGGTTATCTCTGCGCGGCGATGCGAGCGTCGACGTGGCTTGCCAGCTGCTCGCCTGCCCGCCGAACGTGCTCGACCATTTCGGCACGAGCCATTTCGGCATCACCCTTCGCGATTGCTTCGAGCAACCCGTTGTGGTCGTGAACCGTGGTCTCGGGCCATCCGTTGATCGAGGCGTAGAAGCGGCTCGGCGCGTATCTCGACACGAGCTTGATGACCCAGGCGAGGCGTGGGGCATCCGCGGCCAGGTTTATCTCGCGGTGGAAGGCATGATTCAGCTCTTCGAGCTTGGCGAGATCATCCCGTTTGGCGGCAGCAATCAGGTCGTCGTGAATGCGTTGCATGCGAGCAATGAGTTCTGGTGTGGCGTTCGATGCTGCACGCGCGGCTAGCTCACCTGCGACCATCGACTGCACCAAGAACATGTCACGCACGTCGTTGCCGTCGATGCGAGCGACTGTGAAACCGCGGCGCGGGGCGAGGTCAAGAAAGCCTTCGGCGCGAAGGGCCTGCAACGCTTCACGAGCGGGAGTGGTGGAGATACCCAGTTCTTCGGCAATGGTCTCGGGGCGAACCGGCGCTCCGGCGGGCAGGTTGCCCGATGTGATCTGGTCGCGCAGGTACGCGGCGGCCTCGTCTCCGAGCTGAACTCGAATCGGGCGAAGCTGTGCGTTCATACCGGCGGTGTCTCCTCGTCTGGCAGTGCGCATCGGGCCGAAAATGACGGCTTTCGCATTCTCTACATAATATGCGCCAGACCCCTCCTTGCCGGGGGAGTTCCATACGATATATTATGCATTCATGTCACTCCACCTCAACGAAGAAGAGCAAATGCTCGTCGACACTGTCCGAGCATTCATTGATCGGGATGTGAAGCCCACCGTCAATGAGGTCGAACACGCAAATGAGTATCCGGCCGACTGGATCGAAGCCATGAAGGAGATGGGCATTTTCGGCCTCGCCGTTCCCGAGGAATACGACGGCCTGCCCATTTCGATGCCCGCCTACATCGCGGTCACCGAAGAACTGGCTCGAGGCTGGATGAGCCTCGCCGGCGCAATGGGTGGGCACACGGTGGTCGCGAAGTTGCTCACGATGTACGGCACCGAAGAGCAGAAGCAAAAGTACCTGCCGCCGATGGCAACCGGCGAGTTGCGCGCAACGATGGCGCTCACCGAGCCCGGCGGCGGTTCCGACCTGCAGGCCATCACGACCATCGCGCGCGCAGACGGTGACGACCTCGTCATCAACGGCTCGAAGACCTGGATCTCGAACGCCCGGCACTCTGGGCTTATTGCCTTGCTCGTCAAGACCGACCCGAACGCGGAGCCGCGCCACAAGGGCATGTCGATTGTGCTGGTCGAACCCGGTGAGGGCATGACCATTTCGCGTGACCTGCCCAAGCTCGGCTACAAGGGGGTCGAGTCATGCGAAATCTCGTTCGCCGATTACCGCACGCCCGCCGGGCAGATTCTCGGCGGCGCACCCGGTCAGGGCTTCACGCAGTTCATGAAGGGTCTCGAAGTCGGTCGCGTTCAGGTCGCGGCTCGTTCGCTCGGTGTGGCTGCGGCCGCGCTCGAAGATTCGATCAAGTACGCGCAAGAGCGGGAGACGTTTGGTAAGCCAATTTGGAAGCACCAGTCGATCGGCAACTACCTTGCCGAGATGGCAACGAAGCTCACGGCAGCACGCCAGCTGACGAGGTTCGCTGCGGAGAAGTACGAAAGTGGCGAGCGGTGTGACATGGAGGCCGGAATGGCCAAGCTCTTCGCATCCGAAGTCGCAATGGAAATTGCGCTCAACGCCGTGCGCATTCACGGCGGTTACGGCTACTCCACCGAGTACAACGTCGAGCGGTACTTCCGCGACGCTCCGCTCATGATTGTGGGCGAGGGCACCAACGAGATTCAGAAGAACGTCATCGCAGCGCAGCTCATCGCGCGCGGCGGACTGTAAGGAGACAACGATGTCGTATTTCACTCCTGACGCCGACCTGCTCGCCGCGAGCAACATAGCGCTTGCCCAAGTCAAGACCGGTCACCTCATCAAGGCGACCAAGACGTTCGACATCACCGACCCGGCCACGACCGAGGTCATCGGCTCGTTGCCCGACCACACACCCGAGCAGGCGCTCGAGGCGCTGACCAAGGCGGATGCCGCTGGCAAGCTCTGGGCTAAGACCAGCCCGCGCCACCGCAGTGACGTGCTGCACGCGGTCTACGCCAAGCTCATCGAGCACAAAGAGACGCTCGCGTTCATCATTTCGCGCGAGATGGGCAAGCCGTTCAGCGAGGGCGTTGCCGAAGTGCAGTATTCGGCCGACTACGTGCGCTGGTTCGCTGAAGAGGCATTGCGCGCGCAGGGCCTCTACCGTGACTCGCCTGCCGGTGACGCAACCATCCTCGTTCGTCGTGCACCCGTCGGTAACGCGGTGCTCATTGCTCCGTGGAACTTTCCGATGGCGATGGCCACCCGAAAGATCGCGCCGGCCTTGGCTGCCGGATGCGCGTGCGTGGTGAAGCCCGCCGCTCTCACGCCGCTGACCACCGTGGTCGTCGCCGACCTCATGATTCAGGCGGGAGTGCCCGCCGACCTCGTGCAGGTCATCACGACGACGAACTCGAGCGGTTTCTCGTCGACCTTGCTGGCCGATTATCGCGTCCGCAAGATTTCGTTCACCGGCTCGACGCCCGTGGGAAGCAAGCTCATGGAGCTCGCCGCCAAGAACATCGTCAAGAGCTCGATGGAACTCGGCGGCAACGCCCCGCTCATCGTGTTTGATGACGCCGATCTCGACCGCGCCATCGAAGGTGCGATTCTCGCCAAGATGCGCAACGGCGGTCAGACGTGCGTGGCGGCCAACCGCATGTTCGTGCAAGAAGGCATCGCCGACAAGTTCATCGAAGGCTTCACGAAAGCGATGGCCGCCCACAAGCTCGGTCACCCGATGAATAAAGAGGTCACGCTCGGTCCGGTGGTGGATGACCGTGCGGTCGCCCGACTTCAGGCCCTCGTTGACGATGCCGTCGCCAAGGGTGCAACCTTGCGCACGGGTGGCAAGTCACCCGACCAGCCCGGCAGCTACTTCGAACCGACCGTGCTCGATAACGTTCCCGCGAACGCTGACATTGCCGTGACGGAAATCTTCGGGCCGGTTGCGTCGATCATGCGCTTCAAGACCCAGGCCGAGGTCATCGAGAGGGCGAACGACACCGAGTTCGGTCTCGCCGCGTTCGTCTTCACCGAAAACCTTGACCGTGCCATCAACGTGGCGGAGGCGCTCGAAACCGGCATGGTCGGCATCAACAACGGTCTGCTCTCAAATATCGCCGCACCGTTCGGTGGCGTCAAGGCGTCGGGAACCGGTCGTGAAGGCGGTGCCGAGGGCCTCGAGGAGTACCAGGAGATTCGTTACTTCACGATGAAGCGGCGCGAGACGGTTTAGCTCGTCAGCAAGC